>BNTV01000101.1 GCA_025996865.1 Bacteroidia bacterium | reverse complement strand
TCTGGACTATATGAGTGAAAACATCATCAGCCGGTTATCCAACCGTGATTTGGAAAATTTTGATGAAAAATACCTCAAAATCATCCTGTTGAACAGCCTGTTTCAAAGCAGTCTGTTTATCCCCATTTCTGAAATGGAAGTATCCGCAGGTTATACGGATATTTGGTTGAAACGAAGCCATTTGTTTCCTGATATTCCTTGGGAGTGGATTTGGGAAATCAAATACGTCAAAAAATCGAATGTGAAATCAATAGAAGCAAAACGCGACGAAGCCCGCGCTCAATTAGAGAAATACCGTAATTCGCATCTGTTTGCAGGTCGTACCGATGTCCGTTATCTGTCGGTGATATTCATTGGCAAAGACAAGTACGAAATAATTGAAAATTGAGAATTAAATCATTGCGAAGGCGTTATCAGTATTTATCCCGTCGGTGGAAAATATTGAGTTTTTAATCAGACAATATAATCCATTTTTTTTACGCAAATACATCATTGTTTGGATGCTTATCTATTTCTACTTTTGTACCAAGTTTTAACGTAAAAAATATGAAGTACTATTTAGGATTAGATGTTGGCGGAACAAACTTGGTCGCCGGCGTTGTGGATGAAAATTATCACATCATTTCCAAAGAACATTTGGTTACGAACGCGAGCCGTTCCATTGATGAAATTACCTCCGATATGGCGGACGTAAGCCGGAAAGCGGTTGATAGTGCGGGGCTTGCACTCAGTGACATATCGTCGTGGGGAATCGGTATGCCCAGTTGTGTCAACCCGAAAACCAATCTGCTTGTCCATTCCAACAATTTCGGTTGGAAAAACGTGCCGGTTTACGATTACTTGGCCAAGTATCTTTCCCTGCCCACTTACATAGCGAACGATGCCAACTGTGCGGTGTATGGCGAAGTATTGGCCGGAGTCGCCAAAGACTATACCGATGCCGTCATGCTGACTTTGGGCACCGGCGTGGGAGGCGGTATTGTGATTGACAAGAAAATTTATTCGGGTTACGATACGATGGGCGCCGAATTGGGACATACGAAATTGGTTTACAACGGCGTCCGCTGCACCTGCGGACAAAAAGGCTGTTTGGAATCCTACTGCTCTTCCACTGCTTTAATCCGGCAAACCAAAGAAGCCGTCGAAACAACACCCGGCAGCTTGATTATGGAACTTTGCGGAGGCGACAAAAACAAGATAGACGGGGAAGTTGTATTCACGGCAGCGAAGCAAGGCGACAAATTAGCCAAAGAACTCGTGGACGATTATATCGCTCATTTGGCAGCAGGTATCTCTACGTTTATCACGATATTCAGGCCCCAAGTCATCATCTTGGGTGGCGGCATCGCTCATGCAGGCGATTTTTTGTTGAAACCCTTGAACGAAAAATTATACGAATCAACATTTGCCGCAGAAATAATCGGCATCCCTCCGGTAGTGAGAGCCGAACTTGGAAACGATGCGGGACTTATCGGAGCCGCTTTTTTAGAAAAAACAATGCCACCCCCAACCCCCTAAAGGGGGCTTTAGTGTCTGTGATTTTGCAAATTGTGCTGCTGCAAAGTCCCCTTTAGGGGATTTAGGGGTGTTTTTGCGGATAATCATTAAAATAATGTCATATAAACAATAATGAGAACAAAAGATATAAAATTAATTGATTCTTTCAAAAACGGACTCATTGTGTCCTGTCAGGTACAACACGACGACCCGGTTTATTCGGAAGAGTTTGTAGTTAAAATGGCCATTGCCGCCCAATGGGGTGGCGCAGTGGGCATTCGGGCAAACTCGCCAGAACAGATTCGCGCCATTAAAAAAGCAGTGGATTTACCGCTGATAGGCCTTTGGAAAATCTGGCACGACGATACGGATGTATTCATCACGCCTACCTTGGAAGCTGCCCAAGCAATATGGGAGGCAGGAGCAGAAATTATTGCCTTGGATTGCACCGCACAGATAACGCATGAAGGACGTCCGGCATACGAATTATTGCCGGTTGTGAAAAAAGCCATTCCCGAAGCGCTTATTTTCGCCGATGTTTCCAATTACGAAGAAGGCGTAAGGGCTATCGAATTGGGTGCAGATATTGTAGGACCTACCTTGTACGGTTATACGGAAGCGACTAAACACATCGAAGAACCCGACCTCCGGGAATTTGCCCGCATGTGTCGCGATTTCAAAGATAAAGCGTATGTGATTATGGAAGGACATCTTTATACGCCGGAAGATGCGATGAAATGTATCTATCTGGGCGCTCACGCCGTAGTGGTTGGAAGCGCCATTACCAGGCCTCACTTGATTACGAAACGATTTGTTGATTTGCTTTCGGGTTATCAGAATGATTGGCGGGAAGACGAAAAAAAGAAACATTAAATAATTGAGAATTGAGAATTGAGAGTTGAGAATTAGAAAAACAGCTGTATATCAATTTCATTCTCAATTCTCAACTCTCAATTCTCAATTAATTTATCATGGCACAATTCAATGTAGAAGGAGCACAAAACGTGGAGGTAAGTAAAAAACTGCCTTGCGAAAAGTCGTTGGACGAACAGCTTTCCATCATGGAACGCTATACGGAAGCGCATCGTTCTCATGCGGGTTTATCTAAGGAATTGCGGGAAACAGTCTGTTTGAAAGTGCTGTATCCTACTTTGTTCCGTACTATCGGCACACAGGATTTGATAGCAGGACGAATTGATTTTCTACCCATCGGCTTTGGCTCCGTTACTTCCGAAGGAGGTGTCGGCCATTATTGCATATTTAAAAAACTCCGTGTCTTTCAGGCGAAATTAGATGAAGACGGCCAAAAACGAGTAGAAGCTTTATATAATTATTGGCTGCAAAATGATACAAAAACCCTATACAACAAAGATGTATTGACCGATGATACCATCGGTATGTTCATTGATTGCGAATATCCCATGATTGCCACCGCCCGCTTGTCGGGTATGATGCTGGATTATCCGAAGTTGTTGGATAAAGGGATAGGCGGTTTGCGAGCCGAAATTCAGGAAAAACTGAATGCACAGCCGGATAATGCTTTTTATCAAGCAGGCTTGGAATGTTTGGACATTTTTGTGAATTGTGCGACGTCCTTACAGGAAGATGCACTCCGGCAAATACCCAATAGCAATCCTCAACGGTGCAAAGAATTAGAAAAGATTTACCAAGGATTGGAAAAGATAAAAACGGACAAGCCGGAAACTTTCCATGAAGCCATGCAGTTGATGTGGCTCTATGCCTTGCTTGCCGGCGTTATCAATTACGGACGGTTGGACGATTTCTTAGGCGCTTACCTTGTCGCCGATTTAGAATCCGAACGGCTAACGGAAGAAGAGGCTTACCGCTACATCCATTCCTTGTGGACAATGATTGAAAGCCGGCGAACCACCGTAAACGGACGGGTTATCGTAGGCGGCAAAGGACGCAAACATCCCAAGGAAGCCGACGCATTTTTACATTATGCCATGAAAGTGGCCAAAAACACGCGCTATGTGGAGCCGCAATTTACCTTGCGTTTCGACAAGAACACTTCCGAAGAAATTTGGGATGAAGCTTTGGATGCTTTAGGTGCAGGCGCCACCTATCCTACCCTGTATAACGATGACGTCAATGTGCCCGCTGTCGCTTACGGTATGCGGGTGGACGAAAAAACCGCAGAGCAATATGTCCCCTTCGGTTGCACGGAATTTGTGATACAGGGACAAAGCACGGGAACGCCCAATATCTGCATCAATCTGTTGAAGTTGCTGACTATCTATATGAATCAAGGCATCGACCCGATGGATGGCAAATACAAAGCCGGTCCGGTGAAAATAAAGCCTTTAGACCGATATCAATCGTTTGAAGATTTTTATGCAGGTTATAAATCGTTGTTGGATTACTATTTAGACTTGGCTGTCAAAGCGCAATACTACTCTTATGAGTTGATGAACCGGAAAGTAGGTTTCATGTTCAACAGCCTGCTGACGGACGATTGCATAACACGCGGAAAAGCCTTGTTGGATGGCGGTGTACGCTATTTGGGCGGCACGAATGAAACGTATGGAAATATCAATACATCCGATTCTTTGGTGGCTATAAAAGATTTGGTATTCAATCAAAAGAAATACACGCTTCCGCAATTGCACAAGGCGGTACTCGCCAATTTTGAGGGATACGAAACCTTGCGCAAAGACTGTTTGGACTGTGATAAATACGGCAACGACTTGGATACAGCCGACTTTATGGCAAACGATTTGTATGAGTTCGTAGCCAAAGGTACCCGTGACCGCGGTATCGCCATCGGTATGCAATATTTTTTAATCGTAATCAGTAATAATCAATTGAATACGGAATGGGGCAACCGCACAGCCGCCTCACCCGATGGACGCTTGTCCGGCATGTACATGAATCCGGCCAACAACCCGCAAGGAGGCGCCAATAAGAGCGGACCGACTGCCATGCTCAACTCACTGGCGCGATTCGATGCCAAGTATCATGGCGGTTCGGTGCAGAATATCAAATTTTCTCCTGCGATGTTTAATGAAAACAGGGCGGTTATTAAATCCCTGTTTAAAACCTACTTTGCCAAAGGCGGTTGTCACCTGATGGTGACGGTTGTCGATAAAGGAATATTGGAGGATGCCGTTCAACATCCCGAAAAGTATCCGGATTTGATTGTTCGCGTCAGTGGTTTCTCTGCTGTGTTTGTTGATTTATCGCCCAATATTCAAGAAGAATTGTTAAGCCGGGTGCTGTATGAATAATTGAGAATTGAAAATTGAAAATTGAGAATGTAAAAAATAACAAAGTCTCTATTATGGAGATAGAGCGGTTTGCTATCCATGACGGACCGGGCATCCGCACAATGGTCTTTTTACAGGGATGCCCCTTGCGCTGTACTTGGTGTTCTAATCCCGAATCACAGGAAATACGTACCCACTTACTTTATTTGTCCAATCATTGTGTAGGTTGTGGAAGATGTTACCAAGCCTGCCCCAACGGTGCTATCTCGTTTGACGGGCATCCTGTTTTTGACCGGAAGAAATGTCTTTTTTGTGCGGCCTGTGCTGAAGCCTGTCCACATCATGCAATAAAAATGGCAGGAAAATTTGTTGCAATATCCGATATTCTAAATGTTGTACAACGGGATAAAGATTACTACGACAATTCCGGCGGCGGCGTTACTTTCTCCGGCGGAGAAGCATTTGTGCAGTTTGACGGCTTGATGGAATTACTATCCGGTTGCAAAAAAGCCGGCATACATACCGCCATCGAAACCTGCGGACAGGTAGCGCCCGATAAAATCAAACAAGCCTTTCCACTCGTTGACTTGTTTCTGTTCGACATCAAACATACCGATAAAGATATTCTGAAAAAAACGACCGGTGCCGACCTTGACCTTGTGTTGGATAATTTGCGTTTTATCGCCGCCAATAATCCGGAAAAAGTAATCATCCGTGTTCCGGTTATACCCGGCTTTAATAACGACCTCCAAGAGATAGAAAACATATTTAACCTTGCTTTGCGGCTCAATGTAAAAAGGGTAGATTTGTTGCCTTATCATGTATTGGGAAAAACCAAGTACGAACAGTTAGGGCGCAATTATTCTTTTCCTTATGACAGTATGCTCCCGAAAGAAGCCCTTATTCCGTTGAAAGAGATGGGGGAAAAGATGGGATTGGAAGTGTATCTATGAATTAATCCGATGGAAATACCACATCAATCTGACGCCGTATTTCATCCATAATCTCCATTGTAATTAACGAATTTTCGAGGGAATTGATAGTCGATTCCTGACGTCCGGACTGGATAAGGTCGATAAATTCCGCGACTTCGTAGTAATATTCATGCTTTTCAACTTGGGGTCGTATGTTCTCTTTTGTTCCGTTTCGGCGAGTGAGTGTTGCTTCACTGATGATATTGATTCTGTCTAAAGTAATCAATCCGTCTTCGCCTTGTATCTCGGTTGGCAGTTGAGAGTTGGCTATCTTGCTGTATAATACGGTGGCATTGAAGCCATTGTATGTGAAATTGACACTTCCGTTCCCATCCACGCCAGTGTACAAGCGAACGCCGGAGGCTTGAATGGTTTGGGGGCGACCGAAAAGAACGACCATCGGATAAATGGTATAAACGCCGATGTCCATCACGGCGCCATTACTGAGTTCAGGATTGAAAGCATTCAGCACAATCCCCTCTTTCAGTTGGTCGTAGCGGGAGGAATACTGACTGTAACAGGCGAAATATTGTCGGATCGTACCGATTTCCGGCAGCGCTTTTTGTACGGCGCAAAAACCCGGTGTCAACATAGGTTTCATGGCTTCCATCAATACGACATGATTCTCTTTGGCGGTTTTTATCATTTGCTTGACTTCTCTTGCGTTAGAGGCAAAAGCCTTTTCGCAAAGTACGTGTTTGCCGTGCTGCATACAGAGGATGCTCTGCTCGGCATGAAAAGCATTGGGCGATGCGATGTAAACCGCATCAATCAACTCACTTTCCGCCATTGCTTGGAGGGATGTAAAAGTATGGGGAATTTGGTGTTTGGCGGCAAATTGTTTAGCGGTCTCTTCCGAGCGCGAACACACGGCTGCCAATTCAAACCGCTCGTCCTCCCGTCCGCCGGCAATGATTTTGTCGGTAATGGAGTTGGTGCCGACTACACCAAATCTGATTTTATTTTGATTCATGATATATATAGCACTATGGTTGCGTCAGAGCGTTTTGTTGTTTATCAAAATAGGCAATTTGGGCAGCAGACATATTTTTTGACCGCTGTTCATACACCTCTCGTTCTATCAAGTTGATACCGGGGGTACGTAAAGTATTACTAATGCGGGTTCGATGAGCATTGCAAGCAAGGTGAAAGGCATCTTTCGGCATATTGTGATAGCGATATTTGGGAAGATGTGGCCAAGTCGTCTCGGCGCTCTTGTAAGCTGTAGCATCTTGTACTGTCTTGAGTGCGCGAAGTGCATCATCAAAAGAGGCAAGAGCAGCATCCATACTGGCTGCTACCATGGGTTCTGTAGAATTACAATAATGATGTTCTTCAGTTACAAATGTATAGTCCGCGAGTATAACGGTCTCTATATCATTGCCTGCATTGTCATGTACGTCCTTGAAAACAGCTAAAGCGGATGATAAACCCCGTGAGAGAAAAACTCGTCCCTCACTCTCTCCTCCTTCAATAACAAGCCCTTTTCGTCCAAGGTCAATATTATATACACTGCGAACTATACTATTTAGTAAGCCAGTCTTTTCCATACTCCGCTTCCGCTTCTGACAGGTTATATCCCTGCTCTATCAAGAATTCCACTCCAATTTTTTCTTTGCAAAATTTTGCCAAATAGGGGGCTAAGGGGATTTGTTTCCATACCCTGTCTGCTTCCTCTAATAATCCTGCGTCTTCCAATTCAAAACTCTTCATCCCGATGGCGAATTTTTCTTCTAATGTCATTTCTTTGTATTCCATAATTATGATAGATATTACATCCGCAAAGATACTTCTTTTGTTGTAAAAAAACAATACAGTTATTCGTTATTTGTTTCCCTGTATGCTTTAGGCGATACCCCTTTTATTTTCTTAAAAAGACGACTGAAATAATACGGATCATCAAAGCCTAATTTCAAGGATATTTGATTGATTTTCATATTGGTATGAAGCAACAATTGCCCTGCCCTTTCTATCTTCAGATGCAGGAAATAATTGATGGGCGAAAGATGAACTTCTTTGCAGAACATCCGGTTGAAATAAGATTCGGAATATCTGAAATGAGAGGACAGGTCTTTCAATGTCAGTTTCTTTTCAATATTTTCAGCCATATAATGGGTAGCCAGACTAATGAAGAAAACGTTTTGATTGAGCAATCCTTTCCTTAACTTCACATCCCGAAAGGTATTTATATATAAAAAACTGCTTATCAAATAATTAAAACCCAGATTCACATAATTGACCACCTCTTCCGTTATTCCTAAATTAAAAGCATTCAGCAATTCATCAAAGAAAGTAATCCGGTCGTCAATTCTCGAATTTTTGTCTAAACTGATAGAAATAGTCCCTTGCAGTTGCTCACTGATAAATGGCGCTTTCTTTCCTTTGAAATGTGTCCAGTATATCGTCCAAGGATTATCATCGGACGAACCATACCGGTGAGGAACATTCATGGGAAGAACGAAAAAATGATTGGCAGGAACTGTAAATAATTGATCATTAAGCATGTACCAACCCTCTCCTTGCGTACAATAAATAAGAATACACTCATTACATCCATACTCCCGTTGGACATAATGCCCTTCGGCTTTGGGAAAACAACCCATTGAATGAACCACTAAATCAGCTGTTAACGGGTGATTTAATGCTTCTTCTACAACATAAAACGGAAAGACGTTCAGCCGTTGTCCCACAAAACCATTCCTTATTTTCAACATAAGATCACTAAAAATAAAAGATTATGCAAAGATAATCCATTTATTTGAATTATTTACTCTATTTGACTATTTGTATTATATTCATATCTTTGTCCTATAATTAATCTAAATTTGAATATGTATGAAACGAATGTTAATGTACTTTTCAGTAGCAGTTTTACTGATTTCCTTGTTTTCTTGCAACAAAGACAAAGTTTCCGCTTCCAAACTTTATGCGGAAATTGATCTTTCGGCTGCACCCAATACGTTGACCGAAAAAGAGAAACAAGCCGGATGGCAGTTGTTGTTTGACGGAAAAACTTTTTCCGGTTGGCACGGATACAACATGCAGGGGATTCCCGATGTGTGGGCGATCGAAGACGGAACGCTAACGATGGGAGAAACCGGAGGACATGAGTCGCAAGATATTATTACCGACAAATTATACCGAAATTTTGCACTGACCGTGGAATATAAGTTATCCAAAGCTTCCAATAGCGGTGTTGTGTTTCAGGTAAAAGAAGATACCCTTTATGAGTTTCCTTACGAAACCGGACCTGAATTTCAGTTGATTGACCAGGAAAATTTTCCTTGGCCGACTCCGCTGGAAGACTGGCAAATACACGGCGCTAATTATGCGATGTATCCACCGCAAGCAGCGCCTTACCACCCCGTCAACGAATGGAATCGCTTGCTGTTGGTAGTGGATGGAAATCATGTCACGCAGCTAATCAATGGTATTGAAACTGTTTCGTATGATAAGTATTCAGAGGACTGGACGAAACTCCGGAATTCCGGAAAATGGGCTGATTTTCCCGATTACGGCAAATTTGATGAGGGAAATATCTCTCTTCAAAATCACGGAACGAAATTGTGGTACAGAAATGTAAAAATCAAACAATTATAATTGTCATAAATATCATGGAAAATACATCACGACGAGATTTTATAAAGAAATCGGCAGCAATAGCAGCAGGACTTACCATTTTGCCTTCCTATGTAGTAAGCGGCTTAGGACACAAGGCGCCGAGTGACAAACTCAATATTGTAGGCATTGGCGTAGGTGGAAAAGGGCGTGTTAACTTGGATGCGATGAATACGGAAAATATCATCGGTTTGTGCGATGTGGACTGGAAATATGCCAAAGGAACCTTCGAGGCTTACCCGAAAGCAGAGAAATTTACCGATTGGCGTGTCCTGTTTGAGAAATTGGATAAATCTATTGATGCGGTATTGGTGGCTACCCCCGATCATACCCACGCAATCATTGCCGCTAACGCTATCACGATGGGAAAACACGTGTTCTGTCAGAAGCCGCTTACCCATACGGTTTATGAATCGCGCTTGTTGACTAATTTAGCGAAGAAATACAAAGTGGCCACGCAAATGGGAAATCAAGGCGGTTCTTGTCCGGAAGTTCGCGATATTTGTGAATGGATATGGAATGGAGAAATCGGCGAAGTAACGGAAGTTCACGCATGGACCAATCGTCCGCTTTGGCCGCAAGGGCTACCTCGTCCAACGGAAACACCTAAAGTTCCATCAACTTTGCAATGGGATTTGTTCCTTGCTACGGCGCCTTATCGTCCCTATAATCCGGCTTACACCCCTTGGAACTGGCGCGGCTGGTGGGATTTCGGTACAGGTGCACTTGGCGATATGGCTTGCCACATTATGGATCCGATAAACCGGGCGCTTGACTTAAAATACCCCATCAATGTACATGCTTCTTCTACAGCCATAAACATGGAATCTGCACCCCAAGCGGAAGCCGTACATTTTACTTTTCCGGCTCGTAGCAACCGGCCCCAATGCGCCATGCCCGAAGTGAAAGTTTCGTGGTACGATGGTGGCATTTATCCACAACGTCCTGCCGAACTACTTGATGGCACAGCCATGTTGAACGATGATATGGGTGGTGTTTTATTTGTAGGCTCGAAAGATAAATTGATTTGCGATTTGGCAGGTGTTAATCCGCGTTTGCTTTCAGGCAGGAAGCCGAATGTGCCTAAAACACTCCGGCGAATTGACGGATATAAATACGGAGGTATTGATGATTTCCCTCACGCACAGGACTGGATTCGCGCTTGTAAGGAATCACCGGAAAACCGTGTTGAAGCGGCTTCCAATTTTGATTATGCAGGTCCGTTCAACGAAATGATTGTGATGGGCGTGGTGGGCGTTCGCCTTCAATCGCTTAACCGTACCCTGAAATGGGATGGAGAAAATATGCGTTTCACCAATATCAGCGACAGCGATACTTTCAAGTCAACTGTAACTACATTCAGTGTAAAGAATGGACATCCTACTTTTGATGACAAGCTGACGGAATTTAATGCTAAACAATTTGTGGAAGAATTAATTAAACATAGGTATCGGGATGGATGGTCTTTACCGGTAATGTCTTAAAAACTAAAAAATAACAACTAAAAACTAAAAAAATGAATAGACGAAGTTTTATTAGCAAAGGATTAGTGGCAACGGCAGCTTGCTACGGATTGAACAGTTCCTTCTTTTCTGCCATGGCAGCGAATACGGCGGAAGCCGCGGTTTCCAAAAATAAAAACCGGATAGGAATACAATTATACAGCATCCGGGAATATTTACCCAACGATTTTGAAGGCAGTTTGCAAAAATTAGCGAAAATAGGATATTCTCATGTAGAAGCCTACGGTGTTGACGGCAATAAATTTCTGGACAAAACACTCAAAGAAACAAGCGCTATCGTGAACGGACTGGGCATGAAACTGACCAGTACACATTGCGGTACCGGCTTGTTACCGGCAGATGTCAATGCCAAAGAATGGGATTATTGGCGCAAGACAGCCTACTCGATGAAAGAAGTCGGGGCTAATTTCTTGGCGCAACCGTGGGTACCCTCCATGAATTCCATGGACGATTTGAAACGTTCGGCAGAGCAGTTCAACAAAGTCGGTGAAATATGCAAAAAAAACGGGCTGAAGTTTGCCTTTCATAACCATGACGCCGAATTTAAAAAATTAGACGGGCAGGTTATAGAAGACTTCCTGCTTGAAAATACCGACCCCGGTTTAGTCTTTTTCCAAATGGATTTAGGTCATGTGGTCAACGGCGGCGGCGACATTATGGAATATATGCGTAAATATCCCAAACGTTTCCTCAGTTGGCATGCATCCGATTTCAAAAAAGGACAAGGATATGTAGAATTGGGACATGGCGATGTGCCTTGGGACGACTTGTTCAAAATCGCTAAATCCTACGGTGTGAAAGACCTGACCATGGAACATGAAGAAGGTGCGGATCGCTTCGATATATGCAAACGGAATTTTGACTTTCTGGCCCAATATACTTGGTCAAAAGCAAAAAAATGGTAATATTGACTCTTGCCACAAATGCAAAAAAATATTTGGGTATTAACTTACAAGTATATCAATGAGAACAAAGAAAATATATACTGAAACCGTTTCGGAAACACTTTGGAGGATTCTAAATCAATTAATGAAAATAGATTTGCTTTCTCCTTTTCGTTTGGTCGGAGGTACAGCATTAAGTTTACAATTAGGACATCGAATGTCTGTTGATATAGATTTATTTACGGATATGGTGTGATTGCTTGGTACGCTTTCTATGGATCGAAACCGAAGGGGCCTGTTTATGAATAGGTAAAATTCCCCTCCCCTATTCAAAACTCAAATAATGCCCCATCTTTTCAATATCCTCCTCAGAAAACTCCTCCAACATCGCTAATTCGTTGATACTGTTTATTTTTCCTTTTTTCTTCCGGATTTCAATAATCGCCTTGGCCTGATAAAAATTAAAATAAGGATGCGATTTCAAGCGATCCAAAGAAGCCGAATTAACCGCTATCGACTGAATCAAACCGGTATCAACCCGCAAATAGGGTGTAATTTTATCGTACAATTCTTCGTACATTCCATACACTTCCTGAAGCTGCTGTAAACGGCAATAGCCACCCAAAAGCTTTCTGTAAGAAGTAATTCGTTTCGCAAAAGAAATGCCGATGCCGGGAATTTTCATCAGTTGATTCGTATCGCAAGCATTCAATTCGATAACCGTTCCTGCCGCAAATTTTTCTTTTGGAGGATAATTGTTTTTTGGAGGAGGTTCGACGGCTTTTTCCGGCTGTTGGTAATACGTCCGTTTTTCCTCCTGTTTGGGACGAGAATGGCTGCTTCCCGGTTTTTCCCTTTCGTAGGAACGTTTATTTTCCCGGAAATAAGACTGTTCCGGCTCTTTTATGAACGTAGTATCTTCGACAATATTCGAAGTATTCTCCGGTGAAACCTTCGGTGTAAACAAAAATTTTCCGATAAAAACACCCGTTATTAAAACAATCAGGATAAGAATACCCTGCCTTTCTCGCTTGGAGAAATAAAAAAAATCCTTCCACATAGGTTTAAGTCCAAAAAATAGTTTTTAACTTTTAGTTTTTAGTTTTTAACTCATAACTACCACTCCATCCTTCAACTGAATGGTCCGGTCGGTAAGCTGAGCCAGCTGCACATCGTGCGTAACAATCACAAAGGTCTGATTAAACTCTTTTCTAAGGTCGAAAAACAATTGGTGCAACTCCGTTTTGTTTTGTGTATCCAAGCTGCCCGAAGGTTCGTCGGCAAAAATCACCGAAGGTTTGTTTACCAAGGCGCGGGCGACGGCAACCCTTTGCTTTTCACCACCCGAAAGTTCCGCCGGTTTATGCTCCATCCGGTCTTTCAATCCGAGAAAATCCAGAATTTCAAAGGCTCTTTTTTTCGCTTCCGATTGTTTGGCATTCCCGATAAGCGCCGGAATCATCACATTTTCGAGCGCCGTAAATTCCGGTAATAACTGATGAAATTGGAAGACAAAACCGATATTTTTGTTTCGGAATGCGGCTAAATCTTTGTCTTTTAACTTATTGATGTTAAGATTTTGATAAAGAATCTCACCTGAATCCGGTTTATCCAAGGTTCCCATAATCTGGAGAAGCGTTGTTTTTCCCGCTCCGCTGGGACCGACTATCGAAACAATTTCTCCTTCGGAAACCGATAAATCGATTCCTTTCAGGACTTTCAAGTTTCCAAAGCTTTTCGTTATTTGTTTGCAATCAATCATCGACATTAAAAAAACATACAAATTTACATAAATTTTTCATATAATAATCATCGGCAAGCAAAATTTACAAAGGTTTTTTACTCCCCAAATACAAAGTGCAAATTCCAAAAGTGAATTTCCGACAGCTAACATCTTTGAACCCATTTTTCCCAAGAATAGCTTTCATTTCCTTGCCCTGCGGAAAAGCGGCAATCGATTCGGGTAAATAACGATAAGCTGCATTATTGTTGGAAATCCATTTTCCTATCAACGGAATGAGCTTTGAATAAATCTGATAGGTTTGTTTCATCGGGAAAAATTCCGGCGAAGTGAGTTCGAGAATCATTAGTTTTCCGCCGGGTTTCAATACCCGAAGAATTTCCCGCAAACTTTGGTCTAATTGCTCGAAATTGCGTACTCCAAAAGCAACCATCGCTGCATCGAAAGAATCATTTTCCAATTGCAAGTCGGCACAATCCTGTTTGTCAAAGCTAATTACACCTGTCAATCCGGCTTCAATGATTTTTTCACGGCCGACAGCCATCATTTTTTCGGAAAGGTCGATTCCGAGAATTTTTTCGGGTTTCAACAAACGACAGGCTTCGAGGGACAAATCTCCGGTTCCGGTAGCAATATCCAGTATTTTCTTAGGATGGAGGTCTTTCAAGGCCAAAATTCCTTTCTTTCGCCAAGCCCTGTCAATCCCCAATGACAACGAATGATTCAGAAAATCATATTTTCCGGCGATTTCGTCAAACATCAATTCCACTTGCTCGCTTTTGGAAGCATCGGCGGATGCGTAAGGAACTATTTTTTCTGCTTTATAAACCAAAATAATTATTGTTTAGTAAATGTTTTTGAATACAAATCTTTGTTGGATAGGGTCTCCAAGGTTTTTTTCAAACCATCGTCATTCCGTAAGGCATAAATTATTTCGCCTTTGGCAAAATAATATTGCTTCAGGATTTGCCGTGCCAAAAGATCGGAAAGTTGGTTTTTGTACAATTCCAAATCCCGGTCTAAATCCGGTTTTAGTTTGTTTTCCAATGCTTTAAACTCTTCTGATGCCGTGTCTAAATAACCTTCAAATTCCATAATGCCCTTGAGATTTTCGAGCGCTTTCCCGCTTTGGCGGTCGTAGTTGAAGTCTTTCGATTTCAGGAAAGCCTTAAACTCACCGTAAATTTCATCCGTCATCGTGAATTTTTCGGGAGAAGCAATAGCCGGATGTTTCGTACGCCATTGAACGACAAAGTCAAAGAAAAGATTTTCGATTTCCAGATAATAAACCATAGCCGGCATCTTTTTTTCGTCGATTATCAAGTCGGGTAAAATTCCACCGCCGTCTCTGACCGGACGACCTTTGGAGGTATAGAAAACAGAAGTCAGGCTGTCGGGAATATAAGAAACGTTTCCGTCGTCATTACGGCGCGAATAATCAATGGCTTGAATGCATCGGCCGCTGGGGATGTAATACTTGGCTGTGGTCACTTTCAATTGTCCGTTGTAAGGCAATTGGCGGGACGATTGCACCAAACCCTTTCCGTAAGTGCGATTTCCGATAATCACAGCCCGATCCAAATCCTGGAGGGTTCCGGCCAAAATTTCAGAAGCGGACGCCGATTGACGATTAACCAGGACAGCCAAAGGAATAACCGAATCAATGGCTTGTTGCGTAGAACGATAGGTTCTATCCAATTGGCGAACTTTTCCCTTCATTGTCAACAAAAGGTTTCCTTTGGGAATGAAATAGTTGAGGATTTCAAGACAATCTTCCACAACGCCTCCACCGTTATCACGAACATCAATAATTAAAGAAACGATGCCTTTTGTTTTCAAATCTTCGAAAGCGGCTTTTATACTTTGCGCGCTGTGGGTCGTAAATCCCGAAAGATAAATATAACCGATATTTTCTTGTATCACACCATAATAAGTCACCGGATCAATTTCAATCCGCTTCCGGTCAATACTTATTTCACGCGGCTTTTTTTCTCCTAAGCGTTGGAATTTGATTTTTACCGTTGTATTCGGTTGGCCTTTCAGCCGCTCGCTGGCATACGAAGAGTTTCGTCCTGTCATCGTTTCACCGTTGATTTCCAGCAAAACGTCACCGGCTTGCAAACCGGAACGTGCGGCAGGCATTCCTTCGTAAGGTTCGGTGATAAACACTTTTCCTTGGTAGGACGATATGCTGGCGCCGATTCCTCCGTATTCACCGGTTGTGGTGACCAGAAAATCGGACAATCCTTCTTCCGGAATGTATTCCGTATAAGGATCTAAACGTTTCAACATGAAGTCAATATTGTTAGTCGTAGTTTTTCCGATATCCATAGAATCCACGTAAAACAGATTCAATTCTTTGAACAATGCATTGTATATATTCAAATTTTTTGAAACCTCAAAACGATCTTTTTCCGACAGTTGCGCTTGAGCAAAGTCACAGGAAATAGACAGGATAAAACTGATTAATAATAATTTACGCATAAATTTGTTATAATTTGGAATTTAAAATTTTATGGGCTTTTTCCCGTATTTCTTCCCATGTTTCAGGTGACAATTTAGTTCCGACAACTTGAATAATATGGTAGGAAAGCAAACTGCCCAACTGCGCACATTTTTCCAGCCTTGCCTCATGAACCATTCCGTAAAAAAAACCGGCAGCATAATAATCTCCTGCGGCAGTGGTATCTATTGGTTTAACTTTTTCATATACAGGAACATGAATCAATTCATCGTTGTGTTTTATCCACGAACCTTTATCTCCTTCTTTCAAAACAGCAATTTTTACGTGGTGACCCATATCGTGTATGGCTTCGCCGGTAGAAGTTTTTCCGGTAAATGCAAATGCTTCCTCCTCATTGGCGAATACGATATCGACATATTTTTCCACCAATTTCCGGATAAATGCGCGGTCGGAAGCAACGACATTAAAACTGGCCAGATCAAGCATAACCGTTAAACCCAAAGATTTTGCCGTTTTCATAATGCCTTCAATCAAATCGTGGTTCTGTACCAGATAACCTTCGACGTAAAAATGAGTATATTGTTCAAGGACAGACTTTTGTATCTCCGTTTTCTGCATACCGGCTGCGGCGCCGAGGTAAGTGCAAAAAGTACGTTCTCCGTCGGGCGTAATCATGGCAATGGCCGTTCCCGAGAAACCGGATTCCCGAATCAGGTGCAATTCGACGCCTGCCTCCGTCAATTCATTGACATAGAATTTTCCATATTCATCATCTCCCACTTTACCGATGTAACCGGAAGGCGCTTCCATTTGCCTCAAAGCCAGTGAAGTGTTACTCACCGATCCGCCTGACGTCATTTTGAGATCCGCAGTCTCGATTTTCTCAAACAACGACTTTCGCGTTTCTTCTTCTATCAGGTTCATGCTCCCTTTTGCGACGTTCAGTTCTTTTAAGAGTTCGTCATCCGGTAATTTCGCCAGAATATCCACTAATGCGTTTCCAATTCCAAGTATCTTCATTATTTTTCAAAATTTTCTGCAAAGATATTGCATATTTGGAAAAATACCATTACTTTTGCACCGCAATTTTACTATTGCTGTTAAAATTCTTCCTTAGCTCAGTTGGTTAGAGCATCTGACTGTTAATCAGAGGGTCCTTGGTTCAAGTCCAAGAGGGAGAGCTTGATAAGAAAGTTATTGTTTTTAGATAATCTTCCTTAGCTCAGTCGGTTAGAGCATCTGACTGTTAATCAGAGGGTCCTTGGTTCAAGTCCAAGAGGGAGAGCAAAGAGCAGCTGCGAGAGATTTGTGGCTGTTTTTTTGTTATTTATTGCGGAATTTATTTCTAAATTACTCATTATGAATCTCGTTTAATGCAATACAAAACAAGAGGAATTGTCCTGCACAATTCGGCATACAGCGATACTTACTCTATCACATTGATTTACACAGAGGAGTTCGGGCGGGTATCTTATCTGACGGCAAGGTCAAAAAGCCGGAAAACGAGGATGCCCAAATCGCTTTTTCATGCTTTGGCGATTTTGGATTTAGAGGTGGATCACCGGAATTTGCGTGATATTCAACGCATTAAAGAAGCAAAAGCGCATATTCCTTTGATTTCATTGTTAAATGATCCGGTGAAAAGCGCCGTCGGCATTTTCCTTGCCGAATTAATCGGAAAAGTAGTGAAGGAAGTTCAGACCAACAAAATTCTTTTCGATTTTCTGCTGCAATCTATCCGGATATTGGAGTTGACCGAAAAATCCTGTGCTAATTTTCACTTGGTATTTATGGTTACCCTGAGCCGTTTTCTCGGCTTTTATCCCGATGATTCCGGTTACAAAGAGGGGATGTTTTTCGATATGCGCAATGGTGTTTTTGTCACGTACAAGCCTTTACACCCCCATTTTCTCAATCCCGACGAGAGTCGTTTTTTTTACAATCTCCTGCGAATCAGGTACGAAAACATGACGGCTTTCAAACTTACCGGCGCCGAACGCAAAGCCATCATTACCGCCATTTTAGAATACTATCGCCTGCATTTGACTCATTTCCCGGAAATAAAATCTTTGGAAATTCTGCACGAAGTCTTTGAATAATCCGCCTTCCGGCACGCTTGCTTTTCTCGAATAAATGTATTACTTTTGCAGGGCAAAAAAGGGAACGCCCCTGTAGTTCAACGGATAGAATGGAAGTTTCCTAAACTTTAGATAGCAGTTCGATTCTGCTCAGGGGTACAAAATATCCAAATTAAGCAGTTTTTACACGATTTTGAGGTACAAAGTTCTATAATATTTCTATAAAAAACGGGGCTAAATATTAAATTGAGGTGCTGAACCCGGAAGACCGTAAGGTCTTCTACTTGGGTAACCCCGCGGCAAGCGAAGCGCAGCCCGGGGTAGAGCAACCCCTCATCATCCCCTCAACTCCGATATAG
>BNTV01000100.1 GCA_025996865.1 Bacteroidia bacterium | reverse complement strand
GTCGAATTTCATTATAAATTCCATGCCGTTATTTTCCAAACTCATAATTGTGTGTGTCAAAATTGTTTGTCAAAATCGCTGCAAATATAAGTATTATTTTTAAATAAAAATGCGAAATAGATAATTATTTAAACAAAAAATGAGTATTTTATTAAATTTATCAAATTTACAAGGTTTTCACGCCTGATTATACGGGAAAATACACAATTATTAGATTTTTTCAGGGTAAATATTTTGTAGAATGGACGTAAAAACAGTTTTGGCTGGTTTTTATTCATGTTTGACAATAAAATCGGGGTGTTTTCGGCAGCTATGTGACAAATCATAATAAACATAACAATAGTATAAATTTTCATCAGATGTCTCGACTTCGCACCTTCGGCGCTTCGCTCGACATGACGCCGATGTATATTATTGAGGGAGAGGGGGAAAGATTAGGGCGGCTTCGCCGCCCTAATCTTTCCCCCTCTTGTTTTCTCCCAAAGGGTATCGTCTTGTCGAGCGAAGCGCCGAAGGTGCGGAGTCGAGACATCTCCTGTTCAATGCACAAAACCGTGCCGATGGGTGTACGACAAATTTTCCAATTAGTGTTTAACGATTATCGGTAGATGTCTCCATGCGCCTCCTCGTTCCTCGTCGGCTTAGTCAACATGACGGTAAAACGTTGAGGTGTGGGTGTAGGGGGAAGAAACGGCGGCTTCGCCGCCGTTTCTTCCCCCTACTTTCTTTCCCCTTTTGCAGCCGCGTCATGTCGACCGAGCGCAGCGAGTCGAGACATCTCCTGATAATCGTTAAACACTAATTGGGAAATTTGTCGTACACCCGTGCCGATTGAATAACGGCACCGCTACGCGGCGCCCGGTTGGGGGACATTCACCTTATTCCGGGTGCTGTCGCACCCGGCTATAAACGCAGAAGCGCTACACGCTTTTTTTAATCCCTCACTTTTTTACTGTTACGTTAATTTTATATAGACGTGCAAAACACCCGCTTTTTCTTTGAATTATAAACGGATTGTCAGTGTTTTATATTTTGAAACAAATGTCATTTCCTGGATGTCTTGATTTTTATCCAAGTCAAAACCAATGGTTTTTTCTTCACCCGGAGCCAATTCATAATGGTGAATTTCATCCGATTGAACCCCGTTTACATACAAACCGGCTTTTCCGACATCCATCAGGTTTCCGGTATTTTTAACCTTGATGAGGGCGCGTTTCTTGTTGTAAACCAAATTTTCCTCGATTCCGGAATAAGAGAGAATGAAATCGGCAGCATACGTTTCCGAATAATCAATTTCTCCCGTAAGACCTTCTGAGGAAGACTTGTAACCTACGCTGTCTTTTATCTTGTCACCCGCACGGTAGGAAGGACTTTTTCCACCTACCATTATTTTGAACACACCCGGCTCGACCGCTCTGTCCATTTTATCGTTAAGCAAGGAAAGCTGATAGGGCGTTAATGTGAAGGAAACTTTTTTCGTTTCTCCGGGTTTGAGGTTAATGCGTTCAAAATCTTTCAGTTCCATCACCCGCGTTTTCACACTGGCATAGAGGTCGGTAACATATAACTGAACAACTTCGTCGCCGGCTGAAGTTCCGGTATTCCGGACATCAACCCGAACGGAAACCGTACCGTCGGCATTGATAGCAGTTTGCAGGTTGGCATATTCAAACTTCGTGTAACTCAAGCCATAACCGAAAGAATAAAGCGGATAAAATTCCATATCGGCATATTCATACCGGCGGCCGGAAGTTTTGAAATTGTAATAGTTCGGCACTTGCCCCACGTGGCGGGGAAAAGTCATCGGAAGCCGTCCGGCGGGATTGTAATCGCCGAAAAGCACATCAGCTGCGGCGTATCCGCCTTCTTGTCCGGGAAACCAATTAACTAATATAGATTTACAATATTGGGATGCATACGAAAGATTGTAAGGCCGGCCGGCTTGCAGTATCAGAACAACCGGTTTTCCGGTTTCGCAAACAGCTTGAAGCAATTCGCATTGCCGTCCGGGTAATTCGAGGGTAGCATAATCGTGATTTTCTCCCGAAGTCGCGTAAAGTCCTTTTTGACGGTCATCGTTGGAATTATCACCCAAAACCATGACTACGACATCCGATTGAAGGGCGGCTTTCCGGGCTTTTTCGAGATTGAAATCATTGTCTCCCACAAATTCGCAGCCTTTTTCATAAATCACTTTGGCTTTGTTACCGAGCGCCGTTTGGATTCCGGCCAAAACCGAAACTAACTGACCTTCGCGGATCTTCGGCGTATAATCACCCATTTGAGGATTATCGGCTCCGGGACCGATTACGGCAATGCTTTTTACGGATTTGGAAAGCGGTAATATATTATCTTTATTTTCCAATAACACAATGGATTCACAGGCTGCTTTGCGTGCCGTCGCTTTGTGTTCGGGGCTGTTCCAACCCGGATATATTTTGTTCCAATCCAAGGATTTGGAAGAATTGTGTTCGAAAAGTCCGTTTCTGAACATTGTTCTCAACAGGGTACGGCAGACAAAATTCAGGTTCTCCATGTCGATTCCGCCGTTGTTGGCGGCTGCGAGTACGTCCTTATTATTATAGGTATCCCCGCAATTGGTAGCGATCCCGGCGGCCAATGCCTGGTTGGCGGCATCCACAAAATCTTTAGCCGTATAATGTTTGCGGGCAGTGAGGTTACCGATAGCGCCGCAATCACTGACAATAAAACCGTCGAAACCCCATTCTTCCCGCAGGATTCCTTTCAACAATTCAATACTTTTGGCAACCGGAACACCGAGGTAATCGGAATAAGACATCATCAACGACTGACAGCCGTATTCGCGGATTACGTGACGGAAAGGCGCTAAGTGGATTTCGCGTATTTCGCGTTCCGACAAGCCGATATCGTGCGAATCGCGTCCGCCCAAAGGGGCGCCGTGAACGGCAAAATGTTTGGGTGTAGTCATCAAGCCTTTTGACTGATAGGATTTAATCCAAACGCCACCGATTTGGGAAACCAAGACGGGATCTTCGCCGAAAGTTTCTTCGCAGCGTCCCCAGCGCGGGTCTTGCGCTACATCCAATACCGGCGACCAGGCTTGAATGGCTCCGGCAACAGCGGTTTCATCACCGACTACGGCAGCTACTTCTTCCGCCAGTTTTTTATTCCAACTTGCCCCTAAAGCGATGGCTTGCGGGAAAATCGTAGCTCCGCTGCCATAAGAAAAACCATGTACGGCTTCTACTTTTTTAATGTCCGGAATGCCGAGACGCGGAATTCCCGGAATGCCCCAGCCTTCGCGAAGTAATTCCATTTTATCGGCCGGAGTCATTGCTGCCAACAAAAGTTCAACGCGCTCTTCGATCGGAAGTTGGGCGTTCATCCAAGGTTTTTCTGCAATACCGGCAGAAACGGCCGGCTTGTTTTCGGCATAAACGAAAGTGATTTCCTGAATTGCAACCGGTTTTTTGACGGCGTTCCCTTTCAAGGCGATTTTGACGTGTGCTCCGTAAACCGGAGGAAAAATCAATTGAAACGCCTGGTTTCCTTTGATTTCGTATTTCAATGCTTCGCCCCAGTTCATCGGATCGTAAGTAACGAACAAACTGACGGATTTTTGTAAATCGTCCTTTGAAATACCTTTGGCGTCCAGACGGATTTCGCGTAAATCGCCGGGGTTTTGCAGGGTAAATGTTAAAAACGGATCGGCTTTTAAATCATCGACAGTCAACTCCCAAGCGGTTTGAAGATTATCGTCCAACAAATTACTGCTTTGTCCGGAATGAACCGATGCTGAAATAGAAGTTACCCCTTTTTTCTGAGCGAAAAGGAAACTTTGCGATAAAAACACTAAAAAAGCGATTGTGATGATTTTTCTGTAATGCATAAAAATTTTGTTTTATTTACACCAAAGATAATGACTAAAGCATAACAAAATAATTAATTTTTCAATTAATAGGCAGAAAAAAATTATATTAATGGTTTTTTAATTGTTTTGTTAAGCCTTTTCAATTATATTTGCACCTTGTACTCTTGAGAAAAATTATATGATATGAAACCGGTATGATTAAAAACATTCAAAGAGATGAAAATGCACCGGTTCCATACGACTATTAAAAAACAAATTATTTACGTATGAAAAACAAAAGATTATTTACAATTTGCTTATTTGTTCTTTGTGCATTAACTATCTCCGCACAAAAAAACAACACACTGACCTCCAAAGAAAAAAAAGAAGGATGGCAACTCCTGTTCGACGGGAAAAGTATGACCGGTTGGCGGCAATGCAACCAAACGGGAATGGCTAAAAACTGGGTCATCAATGATGAATCCATGAAAGTTCAGAAAGGCTCTGTTCCCGGACGCGGTTCGGATGGCGATATTCTTTTCGGAACTAAAAAATTCGGCAACTTTATTCTTTCCATTGACTGGAAAATCGAAAAAGCCGGTAATTCGGGTATTTTCTACAATATCGTGGAATATCCCGGAAAACCGATTTACATTGCCGCACCCGAAGTGCAAGTCCTTGATAATTGGGATGCGGGAGACAATAAATTGACCAATCACTTGGCCGGTTCTCTCTACGACATTCTTCCGGCTTTGCCTTCCAACGCCAAACCGGCCGGAGAATGGAACAACATCGTGATAACTGTTGATCACGGCAAAGTAACGCATGTACAAAACGGCAAACTGGTTTGCCAATACGAACTCTGGTCGCCACAATGGGATGAGTTGGTGCAAAAAAGCAAGTTCAAAGATTGGCCTGAATTTACGAAAGGGATTGCCAAGGAAGGTTATATCGGACTGCAAGATCATGGTTATGATTGTTGGTTTCGGAATATTAAAATCAAGGAATTGAAGTAAAACTATTTTGGTTTTTGCTTTTAAATTTAAGAAGACTGTCTGAAAAGGATATTTTGTCCGTCATTGGTGGTTTATCCGTCATTGGAAATCATATTCTATGGTGTAAATTAGTAGAGTTTTTTCCACTAAGATACTGATTTCCAATGACTTTTCAAAATATTTTAATACTTATTTTATTGATAATTAGAGTATTAACAAATTAAAAATGGATGAGGGGTGCAACCCTTGATTCGTATTACTAATGCTTATTTATGAAAACAAAAAGCCCACTTTCCATATTATTTCTATTGATCTTCTTAGGTACTTTTCCCAACGAATCAAAAGCGCAATTGAAATATATTGGACTTAAAGATGAAGCTAATGTCAGAGAAGCGCAACAAATTGTATATCACACTTACGCTTCTCGTTATGCCCATTTTTGGCCTAAAATGCATTTGTTTGATAATTATGTTTATGTTACAACGGCAGATGGCATTTACCGGAAAACGCTTGAAACGCTTGATGAGACTACTTGGGAACAATATGCATTTAAGGGTGTTCCCATCCGGAATTTTGTGAAAAATGGAGATAAATTATTAGCCGCTACTCCTGCTTGGCAGGATAGTATATTACTTCTTTCGGAAGATGATGGAAAAACGTTTACGAATGTAACACCTCCTTCTTTTTTTATAGAAGATTATGAAAATATGGCTCAGGTTTATAATATAGCATCTAATCCACTAAATTCAAATTCACTACTGATTTCATTGTATCCCAAAGGTGTAGCCAAGTCAACAGATTTTGGAGCTAACTGGTCAACATTAGGAGGAGAATTAGGAGGGTATCAGGATTGGTTTTTAGGTTTTCATCCAAACGATACAACCATCATTTTCAATACAGGAGAAACGCCGGTTTTCAATTCATTTATATCGGCTTCATACGACAATGGAGAAACTTGGAAAATTGTGGAAACAAGAAATAATCATTGCACACATGAGTTGGTATTTCATCCAAGTAATCCAAATATTATTATTTCAGGAGGTGAAGGACGTATTGCCAAATCGTATGATAAAGGAAAAACGTGGACTGACTCTCATAGTTCTACCCCAATAATATATATCTATTCTATTGTTTATGATGAAAACAATCCAAACATTTTATATGCTTCCGGAAATATACATGGACCCGAAGAATATATAATAATCTATCGTTCCACAGATGGAGGAGAAACTTGGAATGAATATATAAATGAATACATGGCGGGGGCGGATGGAATAATAGACATGGAATTGTATGGAGGTAAACTAATCATTTATACAATGACAAATGGAATCTATACCCTTGATTTGTCCTCAACGAATATAAACAATCCTGTTAAAAAACAAACCGTGTTATATCCTAATCCTGTACAAGGTATTTTGTATGGCAAAGGAAAAGAAACACCACAGAATGTTACATTGTTCTCTATTACCGGAAAGACTATCTTTAATCAAAATCCCGGTTTACAAAATTTTGAAATAGATATGGCAAACTATGCAAAAGGAATATATTTGCTTAGGATTAGTTATGAAAACGATGTGGAAACAGAAGTAATCATTAATCAGTAAATTACAGATAGAAATGACGGACTCGCAGATTTTTTAGACAGCTTCTTTTTTATAGGCGGAAAGTCATTTTATCTGCCTTCCAAATACCAACAATATATAAACCAAAGATACACAAGCCATTCCAAACTCAAAAAGAAACAACCCGCTATAACCCGTTTTGTCGGCAACATGTCCGCCCAACGTCGCCAGACAAATCCCGCTGAAATGGGTAATCACGGTTTGAATCGTAAAATCCGTGCCTTCTCTACCCTCTCTCACACAATCCATCGCCAAGGTATAGACCGCAACGGTCGCCATTCCGTAACTTCCCCACAACAAAAGGATTCCAACGTACAACAACTGAATATCGGGATGCGGATTCTTCGAAATGAAGTAGAAATAAAAAGTCGTGAACACGATAAAAACCGCAAAAAGAACACGTGATTGGTGACGCCCTATTTTCCGGATAATAAATCCTCCGGCAAAAGAAGCAACCAGTCCGGCAGCCGTTCCGAAGAAACCGCTCATGGTTCCGATTTGCTTCATATCGTACCCTAAATCAACTAAATAAGGCCTTAACATCGCCAGCGTGCCAATCAGAGATGAATAGTACAGCAGAAGAAATACAACTTGTTTCCAGATACCCTTTTGAGTGAAGAAAAGTAAAATATCCCGGATACCCGCCCTTTCGGCAGTTACCCGTTCCCTTTTGATTTTCAGACTTTTATTGAAATACAATGGCAGCAAAGCCACAATCACAAACAAAGCAAGCGCCGGAAGAATACTGTTCCAACCGATTTGTTTGAAAAGCAGTAGCAACAAACCGCTTCCAACCATCGTCCCACCAAAACTTCCCATGGATTGCATACTGTTGACCAGACTTTTTTCTTCCTGCCGGAAAGAAAGTACAGCCAGGGCGTCCGTGGCAATATCCTGTGTGGCGGAAGCCACAAAAGAAATAATAATCAAAGCCAGAATCAAATGGAAATTGAGTGAAAAATTCAGGAAAGCCACTGTAAAAATCAGTACCGCATAAACCAATTCCGAAGAAAAAATCCAACGTTTGTAATCATTCACGGTCACGTTGTAGCGGTCGATTACCGGCGACCAAAGGAATTTCAGTATCCAAGGCAGTTTGATTAACTGCACCATCCCGATTTCGGTCAGGGAAAAATTCCCTTGCCGCATTATCACCGGAATAACCGTTGAGAAAAAACTCATCGGAATCGTTTGTGCAATGTACAAACAAAAGAAAGTTGCAATATTTTTTTTATTTACACTCATATTTTATTTTAACACTAATTGTTATTCCTATCGTAAACGGTTTTCCCTTTTGCACGAATCGTTTTCCCATTGATTCGAAATAAAAAGCGGAATAGCTTTCATTCGTGATATTCTTCGCCCAAAGAGAAAAAGTTGTCAAACCTTTAGTTATTAATAGATTGCCGTTCAGTTGTCCGTAATACGGTTGGGAAACCACATTGTCTTCGTTCCAATACAAACGGTCGATACCGGTATACTTCATATCTAAAACTGCGCGGTCGAACCATCGTTTGGAAACAGGAATCGTATAATCAAAGCCCAAAGAGAATGTCTGTTTCGGCGCCAAAGGGATGAATTTTCCCGCATAATCGAGCGTCTCACTGCGCCTGTATTCCTTAAATACAGCATGTGTATATCCCCAATTGGCCTGAAAACTCAATCCGTCAAGCGGTTTTGCCGACAAACTGATTTCTGCGCCTTTGCTTTCCGAACGTCCGGCGTTTTTCAACATTGAACCTTTTCCGCTCGGCAAATTTTGGTAAATCTGCTGGTTCTTCCAATCAATATAAAACAAGCAGACTTCGGCTTGAAGCCTGTTTTGGAAGAGTTGCAATTTCGAACCGGCTTCGTAATTCCAACTGTATTCAGGTTCAAAAGTGCGGTCTTCTTCCCGTTCAAAGGAAGTATTGAATCCTCCGGTTTTGTAACCATTGGTCGCTGAAATATAGACCATTTTTCCCGGAAAAAGGCTGTATTGCAAAGCTATCTTTGGAGTTAACCTACTAAAACTCAGTTTACTGTCGAAAGCTTCGGTTTGCGAATGCTCAGTAACACCATTGTTAGTAACATCCTTGTAACTAACATACTTGTTACTTGCTTTTTCGTAATCATAACGAATTCCCAAAGTAAGCGAAAGCCTGTCAATCAACAAGTCATTAAAGGCGGACTGATGATAGAAAGAAATTCCGTTCGTAGGAATATCATACCACTTATCGGTCGAATAATTTTGCTGCTTATATTCCAAAATCACTTCATTATCAATTCCTTGATAAAAAGCAAACGCGCCAAAGAGCCATTTGTACGAACCGGAAGAAGTGGATTTAACAGTGATTTCTTCCGAAACAGCGGTTTGTTTTTGAAACTGCTCGGCATAATAAACGGATTGGTCTGTAAAATCCTGGTCGATTCCTTGCTTATCGCTCAAATGCTGGAAAGCCGTCTGTGCATTCAAACTGAACCGGTCGGCCGAATAAATCAACGAAGCTCCCGAAGAAAAAATAGTACGGCGGTAAAGACTGTAATCATTGTAATTCACTTCTCCGGCTTTTTGCGTTTTCGAATCAAACTCGGCGTAGGGATATCCACCTTGGTCTAATCCATCGAAAGTGCTGACCCACTGTAAAGTAAGATTGGGTTTGATTCGCCAGTCGAAACGGATTCGGCCGCTGCCGGCATTCAAATCATCCGCTTTTTTACCGGTAAATTGATTCGTGAAATATCCGCCCAAGTGTGTGTAATCGCCCGAAACAGCGTATCCGAACGTATTATTGACATTTCCGTAATGTGCCAAACGTCCGGTCAAGTTATCGTAATTACCTGCGGTTGCGGAAAGAAGCGTTTCCTTGTAACGCAAAGGCGACTTGGTTCGGACATTAATGAGACCGCCCATCGTATTTCGTCCATACAGCGTTCCTTGCGGACCTCGCAACACTTCAATATTTTCAATTTCATTCATATCGAAATCGAAAGCCGATTTTTCAAAATAAGGGATTCCATCGACATACAAACCGACGGACGGAGAATTAATTTTCGCCCCGACTCCCCGGATATAAACCGGAGAAGTCAGTTTCGAACCATAATCCGGAATAAACAAGTTCGGAACCAAAGAACCAATGTCTTTGATACCTACAATATTCTGATTCTCAATGGTTAACCGGTCAATTTTCGAGCCGGCTGCGGGAAGTTCGAAAATATCGGAACTGTATTTGAAGGAACGGATAACCACTTCTTCCAATTCAACCTGACGGATGCGGCTTGTATCCGCATTTTCAATACCTTCCGGAAAATCTTTGAAACAATATGCATAACCTTTGGGTACGGTCAAAACGGAAAGTATCGAAATGATGAAACAAAAAATATATTTGTTGTCCATTATAAGTCTTTTTAACAGGATGCAAAGATAAAAAAGTTTTACAAAGAATCGGGTATCTATTCAAGAAAAAAATCATATCTTTGCCGGTCAAACAATGTTAATATTAATATTAATCAAATGATTATGGCAATGAAACGTTTACCCTTATTTTTCTTTCTATTATCCGTTTGTTTCACAAACCTGTTAGCCCTGCCGGTCAGAAAAGACCTGAATGAAAACTGGAAGTTCAAACAAGTACGTGGATACAATTGGTATCCTGCAACTGTTCCCGGCGTCGTTCATACCGATTTAACGGCCAACAGAATCATTGACGATCCTTTTTTCCGTCTGAATGAGCGGGGAATGCAATGGATAGACAAAGAAGACTGGCTCTATGAGACTACTTTCGATGCAAATGATAATATTTTACAAAAAGAAAACATCATCCTTCGTTTTGACGGCTTGGATACATACGCAGATGTGAGTTTGAACGGAACTAAAATCCTTTCAGCCAACAACATGTTCCGGGAATGGACGGTCGATGTAAAATCCCTGTTAAAAGCAGCCGGAAACAAACTGGAAGTCTATTTTCATTCGCCCGTCAAAATCGCTATGCCGATGTGGGAGGCGATTCCCTTTCATTATCAAGCATCTAACGACCAATCGGAAAATGGAGGCCTGTTCGACCGGCAAGTCAGTATTTTCACCCGCAAAGCCGGTTATCATTATGGTTGGGATTGGGGACCCCGTTTGGTTACTTCGGGTATCTGGCGTCCGGTTTACCTCGAAGCTTGGAATGAAGCCCGCATCGAAAACGTGTTTTACAATCAGGTAAATGTCACGAAAGAAAAGGCATCCATTGATGCAATCGTAGAAATATCAGCCGATAAAGACATGTCGGCTTCCGTTTTAATAATGAATCAAACCGACAAAAAGATAGAAGCCAAGAAACAAATTCCTTTGAAAAAAGGAATTAACACCATACATCTTCCTTTCGAAATAAAAAAACCTAAACTTTGGTGGAGCAATGGTTTAGGAGAACCATTCCAGTATGATTTTTCCACATCCATATCGGCAAACAATACCGAGTTGGATAAAGAAAATACGAAATTGGGCGTTCGTTCCCTCAAAGTAATTATGAAGCCCGACCAATACGGCGAAACCTTCTATTTTGAACTGAACGGAGTGCCTGTTTTTGCCAAAGGCGCCAACTATATTCCCTGCGACAATTTCCTGACGCGCGTCACCGATTCGATTTACGAAAAAACGATTCTCGATGCGGTGGATGCCAACATGAACATGCTTCGCGTCTGGGGCGGCGGAATTTATGAAAACGATATTTTTTATGATTTGTGCGATAAATACGGCATTATGATTTGGCAGGATTTTATGTTCGGTTGCAGCATGTATCCCGCTGAAGGCGAATTGCTTGAAAACATCCGGTTGGAAGCGATAGACAATGTCCGCCGTTTGCGCAATCACCCGTGTATCGGTTTGTGGGCGGGAAATAACGAATGTATGGACGCTTGGTTTCATTGGGGTTGGAAGCCGCAAATGGAACGCTTAAATCCCGAATATGCCAATATTATGTGGAAACAGTTCGAAGCGCAGTATTTCGAAACTTTACCGGCTGTGATAGAGCAATATGCTCCGGGCGTTTGCTACCGCCGTTCCAGTCCTTATACCGATGATAAAGGGAGCCGCATCCATACGATGGGCGACATGCACTTTTGGACGGTTTGGCAAGGGGCAGAACCGCTTGCGGGATTCGAACGTCAGACGGCGCGTTTCATGAGCGAATATGGCTTTCAGTCTTTCCCTGAATATCAATCCATTAAAAAGTATGCACCCGAACCCGGTGATTGGAACGTTACTTCGGAAGTAATGATGTCGCATCAACGGGGCGGCATGAATGCCAACAACCGAATCAATGATTTCATCTTGAAAGAATACCGTGAACCGAAAGATTTTGAGTCGTTTATCTACATGAGTCAATTGGTGCAAGCCGATGCGATGAAAATGGCGATGGAAACGCGCCGCCGCACGATGCCGTTCTGTATGGGTTCGCTGGTTTGGCAACACAATGATTGTTGGCCGGTTGCTTCTTGGTCGAGCCGTGATTATTACGGGCGTTGGAAAGCGCAACATTATTTCACGGTAAAATCTTTTGCCGACATCCTGATTTCACCTATCGAAGAAAATGGTGAATTGCAGATTTTCGCCATATCCGACCGGCTGAATGTAACTTCCGGCAAACTTGTGATACAAACCGTAGATTTGAATACGGGAATTATTGCACAACAAGAAAAACAAATCAATATTCCTGCCAATACAAGCACGCTCGTTTGGAAAAAGCAGGTCGATCAATTCCTGAACGGTCAAAATAGAGATAAGGTGGTGATCCACATCGAATTTACGGATAAAAGCGGAAAAACGTATGAAAACAATCGTTTTCTTGACTTGAATAAAAACTTACGTTACGCAAACGCACAAATAACGCACACGACTGCGCCCGTAAACGGCGGATACGAACTGAGTTTAACATCCGATAAATTCGCACGGGGCGTGTTTGTTTCTCTGAACGGAAAAGACCAATTTGTCTCGGATAATTATATGGATTTGATGCCCGGAAAAACCGTTAAAGTGAAAGTGACGACAGATTTGAATCCGGCGGAATTTGAAAAGAATTTGAAAATCATCTCGTTTGTAAATTCACATTATCAAACAATAATGAAACTAAATTAAAAAGTCCGGTTTACAAGCGAATGCGGCGAACCTCGCGAATTCTGCGGATGCTTGAAGCGGAATGGACAATATCCAACACTTCAATACATTCATCTGTAATCCGGTAAATAATTAAATGAGAGTCAAGGATAATATTACGGTACATTCGGCTTTTAGTCTGTAAGTGACGACATTCGGGATACGCAGTATAGCGATCAGGGAGTGTATCTAAATACACCTGTATCAGTCGTTTATATTTCACAGCTTGAAAGTAGCCAAATGCATAATATCCATAATCATACACTTGAGCATTGTTTTCATAAAATTGGTCGCTTATTTTAAGCGGCTTGCAAGATAGTTCTTCTCCCATGCATCAAACCTACAATTAAATTCCTCCAAGGTCATAAAATGCCCTTCCTCAATCTCATGAATGTGCTCCCACCATTCTTCCTGCGTAGCATGAACAGGAGCATTGGGATTCCAATCCACAACGGCAGGGGATTCTATCCGGTGATAAGCCACAGCAGGCTCACCGGCAATTTGCGACGCATTGTCCGAATGTTTATACGATTTTTTCGACATAACTATAAAATTTAGCGTGTTGCAAAGCTACAAAAAATGTATTACTTTTGCTAATGATTATTCAAAATATTTTAAGCTATGCCAAACTCAACCAATCATAAAAAAAAGATTTTTCCCGTTCTGAAAATGGCCTGCGCCGGTTGTGCCGCTACCGTGGAGAAAACTTTGCAACAGCAACCGGGCATCAGCTCGGCTCAAGTCAACTTCGCTAATAACACGGCGACAGTCGAATACAATCCCAACCTGACCAACGGCGAAAAACTGCAAGCCGCTGTTCATTCAGCAGGTTACGACCTGATTGTCGATTCCGAAGAAGACGAAGCATCGGAAGCCGGCGACAGACTACGGGAGGAAGAGAAACGGCAATACAAGCGCCTGAAAATACGGGTAGTCCTGTCCGTCCTGTTTTCCTCCTGCATCATTGTTCTTTCCATGACTCCGCTCATGCACCTCCCCTGGGCGGGTTATTTGAATTTTATCCTTTCCATTCCCGTACTTTTTATTTGCGGACAAGACTTCTTCACCGGAGCGTATAAACAAGCGAGGCATCGTTCCATGAATATGGATACTTTGGTTGCGCTGAGTACTGCAACGGCTTGGTTATTTAGCCTATTCAGCTTGTTTTTCCCACAGTTTCTGATGAATCGCGGTTTGCATGCCGAACTATATTTTGAAACTTCAGCCGTCATTATCACTTTTATTTTGATTGGTAAATTATTGGAAGAAAGAGCGAAACAAAGAACTTCCGCATCTGTAAAAAAATTAATCGGATTCCAGGCAAAAACGGCAATATGGATTCGTCCGGATGGTGTTTTGGAAGAAATTCCGATTAAAAACATACAAACAGGAAATATTCTTTTTGTAAAGGCGGGAGACAAAATTCCGGTGGACGGCATAATTACCGGAGGCAATGCATTTGTGGACGAGAGCATGCTTTCCGGTGAACCTGTTCCGGTTGAAAAAGCCGTCAACGATCATGTTTTTGCAGGAACGGTCAACCAAAACGGGAGTTTTAATTTCCGTGCCGTAAAAGTAGGAAAAGAAACGCTGTTGGCGCAGATTATCCGTATGGTGACGGACGCACAGAATACCAAAGCGCCTATCCAAAAAACGGTGGACAAAATCGCAGGAATATTTGTTCCCGTGGTCGTCGGAATTGCTTTGCTGGCTGCCGGCCTGTGGCTTCTGTTCGGCGGAGAAAACGCTTCTGTTCACGCACTCCCGGCATTCGTTTCCGTCTTGATTATTGCTTGCCCCTGCGCTCTGGGATTGGCAACGCCGACTGCTATCATTGTGGGAATGGGCAAAGGTGCGGAACTCGGCATCCTGATCAAAGATATGGACAGCCTGGAAACGATGCGGAAAATAGACACAATCGTCCTTGATAAAACAGGAACCATTACCGAAGGTTTTCCGGTAGTGACTCATTCAAAATGGTTGACGCCTGAAACCGGTCAACTTCGGAATATTCTTTTCAGTATGGAAAAAGCCTCAAGTCATCCTTTGGCTGATGCGGTTGTCCAATCCCTCGGCAAAGCTGATTTAATAAGCGCTTTGACTGTAGATACCCGTCCCGGAGAAGGGATTGCAGCCACAATTGAAAAAGAGCGATTTTTGGTTGGAAATACCCGGCTGTTTGAGGATATTCCTTTCAGTGAGACTGTTTCGGAATGGATCAGCGAACGGGAAAAAGAAAGCAATACGATTGTCCTTTTCGGTTCTTCCAAACAGATTTTTGCACTTTTTGCATTGTCCGATAAAATAAAATCATCGTCCCAACAAGCTGTAGAACAATTACAAACAAATGGAATAGAAATCATTATGGTTACAGGAGACAACAAGGCTTCCGCGCGGGAAATCGCCCGCCAGGCCGGAATTACACACTACTTTTCGGGCGTATTGCCCATTGATAAATTACGCATAATCAAGGAAAAACAAAGTCAGGGAAAAATCGTAGGCATGGTAGGCGACGGTATCAATGACAGCGCTGCTTTGGCACAAGCCAATGTCAGCATCGCGATGGGAAAGGGCAGCGATATTGCGGTCGAAACAGCATCTGTAACCATTATTTCCGGCGATTTGAGGAAAATTGATACGGCCATCCGGCTGTCCGGCCATACGGTCCGGACAATTCGTCAAAATTTATTTTGGGCTTTCATCTATAATCTGATAGGCATTCCCATTGCAGCCGGAATCCTTTATCCGGTTAACGGGTTCTTACTCAATCCGATGATTGCAGGAGCAGCGATGGCTTTAAGCAGTGTCAGCGTCGTACTGAATAGTCTCCGGCTACTGTATAGAAAGGGGCTAATTGTTTTGTTGCTTCTCTTTCTTCCTTTCGTTTCATTTGCACAGGGAGAAGTTGATTACCGGGTGGAATCGTTTGGTTCTGCAAGCGCCGGAAATTATACGCCTTTGTGGATGGTTAGCAATACCTACGGCATTGTTCCGTTAAAACCCAATAATGGCTATGTCAGAGGAAGTTTGGCTTGGAAACAATCGCTAAGCGAAGATTTCCGCTTAGAGGCCGGAGTTGATTTGATCGGAGCTGCCGAACATTCTTCTTCTTTTTGGGCGCATCAATTCTATGCCGGACTTTCCTTTCAAAATATGAGCTTAACGGTTGGCGCAAAAGAGCGTTACAATTCCATTTTGGATAAAGACTTGAGTGTGGGAGATATGACTTTTTCCACCAATGCCCGGCCAATACCCGAGGTGAGTCTGGGTTTCCCCGAATACACAAATGTTCCTTATACAAAGGGTATTCTGAAATTCAAAGCGGATTTTTCCGTCGGTAAATCTTTGGATAATAGTTACATACTTCAGGTTAAAAATTCATCTACGCTTTATGCTACGGACATTCTTTGGCACCGCAAGTTTTTATTTCTCCAATGGGCCGATCCCGAAGAAAAATTCCCCTGGTCTTTTACTTTTGCCTTGGATCATGCCGCACAATGGGGCGGATGGACTTCTTATGATAATTTCGGACAACTTCCCGCTTCGTTCAAAGATTTTATCATCATTGTATTGGGAAAAAGCGGCGGAGAAAATACCTTGCTAACCGACCGGGTTAATGTTTTAGGAAACCACTTAGGAACAATGAACGCTCAATTGGAATACAAAGTGAAAGATTTTCAAGTTTCGCTCTATAAACATCATCTTTTCGACGATAATTCAGGTTTGGAATATGCCAATTGGAGGGATGGAATCTGGGGTGGAACGATTACATTTGCGCATTGTCCTTATCTGAAAAAAATAGTGCTGGAATCCCTGAACACAACGAATCAGGGCGGTCCGATGCATTTTTTGGAGTACAACAATTATGATGGGCGTCACTACCGCGGCGGCGGAAATGACGATTATTACAACCATGACTATTACATCAGCGGTTGGTCGTATTACGGACGATCCTTGGGAAATCCTTTGCTGACTTCTCCCGAATACAACGACGACGGTTCGCTTCATTTCAAAAACAACCGGTTGAAAGCCGTTCATTTGGGAATGAACGGAAATCTTACTTCCGACTTGTCTTACCGTTTGCTTTTTACGCAAATGCAGGCTTGGGGAAGGATGTATGCCCCTTTCCTTGAGAAGAAAAACAATTTTTCTTCTTTGTTGGAATGTAACTATGAATCTCCGAAATGGCGAGGTTGGAAAATCGGGGTTCAGTTGGCGTTTGACAAGGGAAATTTGTATGGGGATAATTGGGGAGGTTCGGTGAAAGTCAGTAAATCAGGAGTTTTTCATAAAAAAACTGCAATTCCCTAATAAAGTAATTTGGGGAAATTGCAGTCTGTTATTGTGAATAAAAATATTTTTACTCAGCGGCAGGCGTTTCCGGAGCAGGAACTTCTGTCGGAGCTTCCGGAGCAGGAGCTTCTACAGGCGTTTCTTCCGCAGGCGTTTCTTCCGTTCCGGCAGCTTCAGCTGTAGCCAGTTTCTTGGCAGCAAGCAATTCCGCTTTTTTGGCAGCCAATGCCTCCGCCTTTGCTTTGTTCACCGCTTTTTCCGCATCTAATTTTGCTTTAGCCGCAGCTCTTTGCGCTTCACTCAATTTGCCGACTTCCGCTTTAACAGCGCTTTGTTTCGAATTTAACCAAGCTTCGAATTTTGTTTCGGCTTCCGCTTCCGTAAAAGCGCCTTTTTTCACGCCGCCCAATAAATGCTTCTTTAAGAGAACACCTTCTTTGGAAAGAATATTGTTCACTGTATCCGTAGGTTGAGCGCCTACTTGCAGCCAATACAAAGCCCTTTCGAATTTCAAATCTATTGTAGCAGGATTCGTATTGGGGTTATAAGAACCAATCCTTTCGATAAATTTTCCATCACGTGGAGCTCTGCTATCTGCGATCACGATGTGGTAAAACGCGTACCCTTTGCGACCGTGTCTTTGCAATCTGATTTTTGTTGCCATTTTGTTTTAATCAATTTTTTTAATTTGAAATTTGTATTAGCGGGCGCGAAGGTACGATAAAATTCCGGGAATTACAAACTTTGTGTTGAACTTTTTTTTCGATTATGAATTTTTCATATACAAATTTTTGATTAATTTTGTCATTTCATTTAAATCAGATAAAACAATAAAAATGATGACAATCTTCCGAAAAATCACGATTTGCTGCGGCAGATTTTCTATGAATCTTTGCACGTGGATGAGGTTCCGGTAACTTCCTTTGAAGAAGCGACTCAAGAAGATATATTACAGATGACCTCTTTCTTTAACGAACAGGAAGAGAAAGCGATACAACCTTATCTTCCTCACTGCGAGATTGCTCGCTGGCATCCGGCTTTTACCGATATTACGGCAAAAGGGAATACGAAACAAAAAGGGATTGATGAAATTATCCGCCATTTTGGTTTCCGTTTGGAAGAAACAATGGCTTTCGGTGATGGCGGAAATGACATCAGTATGTTGCGCCATGCTGCGATAAGCGTAGCCATGGGACAAGCTGCCGAAGAAGTCAAACAGTCTGCGGATTATGTGACTACTTCGGTCGATGATGATGGTATTTGGAAGGCAATGAAGTATTTTGAAATTATTTAAAATATTTTTCTGTAAATGTGATAACAAAGTTACGTGTGTTATTCGTTATTTATCGAGAAAAATGAAAACTTCCCGGTATTATTTTCAACAATTAGGCCGGCTCTGACTCCTTTACCCCACTGCGGCAGATAATTGGCAGTTAATGATTCGCGCGATTCCGGAAAATAGGTCCAGTCCTCACGGTTTCCGGACCAGGCAAAACGGAAAGCGACCGCATTGAGCGATTCTATTCTCAAACAGGTTTCAGATGCATTGACATACTGTGAAAACAATTCTGTTTTAACGTTAT
>BNTV01000099.1 GCA_025996865.1 Bacteroidia bacterium | reverse complement strand
CGGGTGATTTCCGTCATGAAATCACCCGCCGCTTCAGCGCTCCGGTGATAGTATGGTCGGTGAAAGAGCCTTCCATCGGCGGACGGCTGAAACTTAATTCGCTGACGGGCGCTTTTTCCGCAGGCAACAAACTGTATGCGCAGGGACACAAGTACCGGTTTATTTTGGGCAATCCGCAGGAACCGTCCGTTGTCCGTTCGTTCGGACAGACGCAGTCGGCGCTGAAAGTGATTAAAAAACTGCGGGAACTGGTCGTCGGAGTGGTAGGTACGCAACCGGCCGGATTTGAGTTCGGAGGAGTTGATGAAGACCTGCTGACCCAAAAAACAGGAATAAGAATTGTTCCTGTTGAGGTTGGAAGTATAATAACCGCTGCCGAGTCATACCCTCCGGAAGCTTTTTCCGATTCGTTGAACGAATTGAAAAAACGCACCAAAGGCTGGGAATCCGTTCCTGCCGAAAATCAGGAGAAACATGCCCGTCTGCGTACCGCATATCAGGAGTTTGTCAACAAAAATGGTATCAAGGCCGTTGCATCGCGCTGCTGGCCTGATTTCTTCACGGAATATGGCGTACCGGTCTGTTCGGTGCTGTCATTCCTCAACGACAACGGCATTGCTGCTTCCTGCGAAACCGATACGGGCGGAGCTATCAGCATGTACATAGGCTCCGAACTGACCGGCAGCGCCGTTTACTTCGGCGACCCGGTAGCCATTGATGAAAGTATCAACAGCATCGTGTTCTGGCACTGCGGAGCAGGAGCTACCTCGCTGGCAAGAGAGCCGGAAGGCGCACAGCTGGGCGTACACCCGAACCGGAAAATAGGTCCGACAATGGAGTTTGGGCTGAAAAGCGGAACGGTAACCGTTCTGCGGTTGGGCAACGGCAGAGACGGATTTCGACTGATGGCCATGAAGGGAGAAGCGCTGGATGAGCCGCAAAAGTTTTTCGGTACGTCCGTTGCCGTTCGTCCCGCTACCGGCGACCCGGAAACAAAAGTCGCCGCTTTAGTGCGTGATGGATGGGAACCGCATTTTGTGGTAGCCTACGGAGACATTACGGAAGAACTGCGGCTGATGTGTGACTGGCTGAATATTGAATTTATTGAATATTAAAAAATGGAGTTGACGGAATTAATTAAACTGAACAGACATCTGAGCCTGAAAGAGGTTTCCAACCCGTCGTTTCAAGTGTATGGGAAAATTGTTACAGGCTACGATTTTTCCGGCTTGCTGGATTACATGGAACGGGAAACGCCGATACCTGCCGAAGGCAACATATATAAAACTTCCGTACCGGAATTGGAACAGACGGATATAAAAGTGCGGTTGGAAAAGGGTTTTTACGGGGAGATGCCCATTCAGACAGGGTATTGCAACGGACAAAACTCCACATTGAACGGTCTGGAATACCATCTCGGCAGCGAAATAGATGTTGCCGTTACGGATTTGGTCCTGTTGCTGGGAAGGTTGCAGGATGTAACGGACGGACAATATCCGTCGGAACAGGTTGAAGCATTCTTTGTCCCAAAAGGTACGGCGCTGCAACTTTACGAAACCACACTGCATTTTGCGCCCTGCAAGGTGGATTCTAACGGATTCAAATGTATTGTGATTCTGCCGCGCGGTACCAATGAACCGCTGGAAAATGACAACGAAAAATATGGAGACAAATATCTTTTTGCCCGTAACAAGTGGCTGCTGGCGCATCCGGACAGAAAACCGCTGATGGAAAAGGGGGCATGGCCCGGAATTACCGGCGAAAATATAGAAATTAAAATAACTAACAATGGAAGTACAGGAAATAAAACAATTGGAAGTAAAAGCAAAAGAAATTCGCAAATTGACGATTGATGCAATCGGATATCTGGGAGTAGGTCATATTGGCGGCGCATTATCTGTTATAGAGGTTTTAACGTTGCTCTATTACAGACACATGGACGTTTCACCCGAAGATCCGAAAAAGAAGGAACGCGACAAACTGGTTTTGTCTAAAGGACATGCGGGACCGGCGCTTTACAGCGTTTTGGCCGACAAGGGTTTTTTCCCGCAGGAGTGGCTGCATACATTAAACAAGGGAGGTACCCGTTTACCCAGCCACTGCGATATGAACCGCACGCCCGGTATTGATATGACGACAGGTTCTTTGGGACAGGGCATATCGGCGGCTATAGGACTCGTCTTGGCCAATCGATTGGACAAGACGGAGAAAAAGGTATATCTCATCATAGGCGACGGAGAATCCAATGAAGGTCAAATATGGGAAGGCGCCATGGCTGCCGCTCATTACAAACTCAATAACCTGATTGCCTTTACCGACCATAATAAAATGCAGATAGACGGATATGTCCATGAAATCATGAACATTGAAGATCTGGACGCCAAGTGGAACGCCTTCGGATGGTTTGTGCAGCGGGTTAACGGCCACAGTTTTGAAGATATGGACATGGCCGTAGAACGGGCAAAAAAAGAAATTTACAGACCCTCCATGATTATCCTGGATACCATCAAGGGAAAAGGTGCTTTTTTTGCGGAAAGACAGTTGGATAACCATAATATGAATGTAAATTACGAAACAGCGCAGGAAGCATGTCGCCTGCTGGATCGGGGAAATTAATCAAAAAGAATGTTAAAAGTATGAATCAATTGGAAATGAGAGCGGTTTACGCTCAGACACTGATAGAACTGGCAGAAAAAGACGAACGGATTGTCCTTCTTGAAGCCGATCTGATGAAGGCTTCGGGAACTACGGTATTTAAGAACCTGTTTCCGGAAAGAACATTCAACATGGGAGTTGCGGAAGCCAATATGGTCGGAGTTGCAGCAGGCCTTTCTGCCGGAGGCAAGATTCCCTTTGCGGACACTTTCGGGTGTTTTGCTTCCCGAAGAGCGTATGACCAATTTTTTATATCGGCCAACTACGCGCGACTGAATGTGAAACTTACGGGAACCGATCCCGGCGTTGCCTCCGAATACAACGGCGGAACCCACATGCCTTTTGAAGACCTCGGAATCATGCGGAATATACCCGGATTGGTCGTTTTTGAACCCTGCGATCCGGTATCGCTGAAAAAATTGGTACAACAAAGCGCGTACCATACAGGCTGTACGTATATGCGTTTACACCGTAAATCTGTAACAATTGTCTATCCCGAAGATGAAGAGTTTGAACTCGGCAAAGGGAAGGTTTTAAAGGACGGAACAGACGTTACGCTGATTGCCTGCGGAGCGGTTATGGTTGCCGAAGCCCTGAAAGCATGGGAAATTTTGAACAGCGAAGGAATATCGGTTGCCGTCATCGACATGCACACAATTAAACCGATAGACACCGGATTAATCATGCAGTATGCCGAAAAAACGGGAGGGTTCGTTACCTGCGAAAACCATCAGACAATAAACGGACTGGGTTCGGCTGTAGCGGAAACGCTGGCGGAAAACTGTCCCACATGGTTGAAACGTGTTGGCGTCAACGACGAATTTGGTGAAGTCGGCACACTGGACTACCTGAAGGAACGGTTCGGACTGACGGCACAAAATATTGCTGCGCAGACAAAAGAATTGTTGAAGAAAAAATAATTTTAAATTTATTTGCCTATGAAACAAACCGAAGAACGAAAAATGAAAAACAGAAATTACAAACAAATTATTTTACTAATGTATTAATTAACAAATTTGAACTATATGAAAAATATAAAAAAGAAGAATAGGGATAAAGAAAATTCCCTGTCATTTTTGCCTGAAAAAACGGCAAGGATTTTTTCAATAGCGGTATTCTGCCTGATGTGTGTGGGAAACGTCTATTCAAAAACGGAGGTCTCTCAACAAAAACAACATGTGGTAACCGGTATTGTGAAAGACAACACGGGAGAGCCGTTAGTCGGTGTAAGCATACTTATTTCCGGACATAAGACCGGAACAATTACCGACACGGATGGAAAATATCGGATTGATGTTCCGTCGGACGGATCGTTTACACTTTCTTTCATCGGATTCAAGACTGTAGTTGTTCCGGTAAAAAACCGGACTTCGATTGATATCGTACTGGAGGAAGATGTAGAACTGCTTGAGGAGGTCGTTGTGGTAGGATATGGAACGCAACAGAAAGTAACCTTGACCGGTGCGGTTTCCGCTGTGAAGGGCGCGGAGATCGTTGCGACCAAAAATGAGAATGTGCAAAACATGCTTACCGGAAAAGTTCCCGGAGTACGTGTGACGCAGAAATCATCCGAACCCGGCGCTTTCAACAATAATTTTGACATCAGGGGAATGGGAACACCTTTGGTCGTGATCGACGGAGTACCCCGTACCATGGAGGAATTTCAACGGTTAAATCCGGAGGACATCGATAATCTGTCCGTATTAAAGGATGCTTCGGCAGCTATTTACGGTGTACGTTCGGCCAATGGCGTTGTATTGGTGATCACCAAAAAGGGGTCTAAAAGTTCCAAGCCGCAACTGAGTTATTCGGGCGTCATGACCTGGCAGGTTCCATCGGGCATGTTCGGGCCGATGGGTGCGCTTGATTATTTGGCCTTTGAAAATGAAAGAAGCATGAACAGCCTTACAGACCCGAAATGGGTGTATTCCGATGAAACAATAGAAGCATACCGGAACGGTACGAAAAAAGGCTACGACTGGTATGGTTATGAATTTAGGGATTATGCGCCCGAAACGCAGCACAACGCAAGTGTTACAGGCGGGAATGACCGTACCAACTATTATGTCGGAATGGGTTATCTGTATCAGAACAGCTTTTTCAAGACCGACGACCGGTCATACAACAAGTACAACGTGATGTCCAACATCTCGACCAAGATTACCAATGACCTTACCTTCGACATCCACCTCTCGGCCATCATAGACCAGAAGGATAATCCCAACCAGAGCGCCGTATGGACTATTCGCGACTTTTGGCGGATGAATCCCCTGATCGGTCCATACGCCGACTCCGAGGAGACCATGTACAACCATCAGGTAACCGAAGGCGAGAATCCGGTATCTTTTATTCACAGCGATCTGATCGGATGGGAAAAAGACAAGAAAAATTGGTATGAGGGAATGGCCAGTCTGAATTGGAACGTGCCATATATTAAGGGATTGAGTGCAAAGGGAATGTTCAGCTATAATTTTAACCTGCGCAATTTCACACGTTACAGAAAGGAATACTATCAGTACAGATATGAGGAGGCTTCTGATTCCTATCAGCGCTATACAGTGCAGTCACCCAGTCAACTGCTCAGGGAAGCGTATATGAAATCAGTGATGCTGTGGCAATTCATCTTGAATTATGACCGGACATTCGGCCTGCATAAGGTGAACGGCACGCTGGTATGGGAGTCTCAAATCCGGAATGGCGACAATTTCAACGCACAGCGAAATCTGGTGCTGGAATTACCCTATCTGCTTGGCGGCAGCGCTTCCGGTCAACTCGGGAACATGAATACGTCCGGCGACCATTTGTATAAACAGGCCAACAACGCGCTGGCCGGCAAACTGAATTATGCGTTTGCGAACAAATATCTGGTCGAAGGTGTTTTTCGCTATGACGGTTCGTCCAAGTTTGCGCTGGGTTATCAGTGGGGGTTCTTTCCGGCAGCCTCGGTGGGCTGGCGTATTTCGGAAGAAAACTTTATCAGGGAATCCGGTCTCTCGTTTATTCGGCAGTTAAAGTTACGCGCATCGTATGGTATGACGGGAGATGATGCCTCTTCTTCGTATCAGTTTATTTCGGGATATAATTATCCTACGGGTAATAATATGAGAGAATTCAGCGGCGGATATGTTTTCGACGGAACTTTTGTAAACAGTGTTGACAACAAGGGTATTCCCAATCCATATATTACCTGGTTCACCTCCAAAACATTTGACCTGGGTGTTGATTTTGAAGGATGGGACGGCCTGTTCGGATTTTCACTCGACTATTTCGACCGTCACCGCAAAGGGCTGCTGGCCAGGCAAACGGGAGGCATTCCCACGGTTGTCGGCGCACAACTTCCGGAGGAAAATCTGGAGAGTGACAAACATTTCGGCCTTGAACTGACGTTGACGCACCGGAACAAGATTCAAGACTTCTCATACAAAACGACCGCGATGGCTTCCATTACGCGCCGAAAACGCTTAGACGTGGAACATTCGGCGCGGGGCAGTTCGTGGTCGCACTGGAAAAGCGACGAATACAACCGTTTGCAGGGCGTGTACAGAGGATTCAACTATACAGGGCAATTTACTTCCTGGGATCAGATCCGGTCATCACCGTATTACATCGGACGGGGTACACTTATCGGAGACTATATGTATGAAGACTGGAACGGCGACGGTGAAATCAACGACAATGATATTCATCCCATCCGCTTCAACCAGAATCCGTGGGTAAACTTCAGTCTGCTGTTCGAAGGCAACTACAGGAGATTCGACCTGAACCTCCTGTTCCACGGTTCCGCACTTGGTTCGCTGGAATACGGCGAACAGATGCGCGGCGACTCAAATACGCTGGCTTTTATGCTGGATCGCTGGCATCCGGTTGATCCGAAAGCCGACCCGTATGATCCTGCCACTGAATGGGTATCAGGCTATTATGCCATGGGAGGCAGAACACGAGCAAGGGACAACTCCACATTCAACGTGTCCGACGCTTCTTTCCTGCGCCTGAAAAGCATCGAACTGGGTTATACTCTGCCGCAATACAAAGGTTGCGATCTCCGGCTTTTTGCAAACGGATACAATATCTTTACCATCACGCCGGTACGTAATTGCGACCCCGAACATCCGGGCATCGGCGAAAGCTGGGGATATATGTACCCTTTGAACAAAACATTTTCTCTTGGATTATCGGTTAAATTTTAAATTCAACAGTCATGAATACAATATATAATAAAGTGATGAATATATACAAGAAAGTAGAGACTTTTGGGTATGCGCTCCTTCTGTCGAGCCTATGTTTCAGTTCTTGTGCCGACCTGGATATTCCGCCGCTGAATGTTGTGCAAGACCAGGATATTTTTGCCAATGAAAGCACCGTGTTGCTGTATCTGTCACGCATTTACAGCCAGATACCGTTCGAGGACTTCAAGTATTCGTCCAAGCGTCAGTTCTTCGATGACTGGCTGGCTGCTCCCGATATTCTGGACGGGCAGGCGCTGGGTCGCGACGATCACGATGCAATGAGAAGTGAAGGATACGGACGTAACGGCGCATACTGGACAAGAGCGTTTGCCTCCCTGCGGGATGCTAACTATTTGCTGGAAAACATTCCGACTTACAAGGCGAATTTATCGGAAGCCTTCTACAATCATTGCATCGGCGAAGCCTACTTCACCCGGGCGATGGTTTTTTACGCACTGGTAAAGCGTTATGGAGGAATGCCTCTGGTGCTGAAAGTGTTGAAGTATCCGGAAGAAGCCGATGTGCTGGAAGTGCCGCGTTCTTCGGAAGAAGAAACCTGGGATCAGGTATTGAGTGATTACGACAAGGCCATTGAGTATCTGTCGGCCACAAGTCCCAAGCGTGGTCTCTCCAACAGGGACATAGCGCTGGGATTCAAGTCCGAAGCCATGCTCTATGCCGGTACGCTAGCCAAGTATAACCGGGTTACGGGTTTCGGGGAAAAAGTGAACAAGCGTCTGATCGGGTTTGACCCGGGAACAGCCGCAGATGTTTCCCGGAAATACCTGTTGGAATCCTATAAAGCCTCGCGTGAACTGATAAAGGGTGAAAAATATTCGCTGTACCGGAAAAAATGGGCGGCCGGCGATCGGGAAGCCCAGTATCAAAACATGGTGGACATGTTTTTTGACCTGCAAAGCCCGGAAAACATCTGCATCAAAGAATATCAATATCCTTATCTGGTTCATGGATACGATTCTTATGCCGTACCCCTCCAGTTGAGGGGTGGAAACGGATATTCGTCGGAGATATGTCCTACTCTTGAGTTTGTGGAACTGTTCGACGGATTGCCCAAGAATCCCGACGGTACCATCAAGGTCTTCGACGACAGGGGAAAGTATATCCTTTATGACCATCCTCTTGACCTGTTTCGGAATGTTGAACCGCGCTTACGCGCGTATGTCGTTTTTCCGTATGATGTGCTGAAAGGCACCGTCATCGAAATCCGTCGCGGTACATTTACCGGCGATGTGGGTGACGGCATTGAGTCGCTAATGAGCAAAAACAGAGTGGTCGATTATTCGTTTGCCGGCAGTACACGGTATAACACGATGGATGCCTATACGGGACAGGGCAAGTTCTCGAAAAAGGAACTTTATCTGTGTCCAAACCAGAATACGCGGGAAATCATCGAACGGCCGGACGGGAGCAGGATGAACGCATCGGGAGCCAGCGGGCCGTTTACCTCCGATGACTATTGTGCGCGTACGGGATTCACCATCCGCAAATGGATCAATCCGAACATGCCGCAGAATATGGTATTGGAAGGACGCTCCGAACAGCCTTTCATCCTGATGCGCTATGCTGAAATCCTGCTCAATGCAGCGGAAGCAGCCGCCGAACTCCGGTTGGCCGGAGCAGCCGCCCCGGACGGCGACGACTTTATGCAGATCGCCTACAAAGGCGTCCGCGACATCCGCGAACGCGCCGGCGCCGAACCGCTCCAAAGCATTTCGGAACTGGAAGGCGAAAGCGGTCTGAAACTGATCCGCAGGGAACGGCAGAAGGAACTGGCGTTTGAACACAAAAACCTGTGGGACATCCGGCGCTGGCGGACGCAACACTCCGACGTCATCAACGGGACAACTCACAGTGACGGCGTTTACTATCGAGGACTCTATCCGTTCTATGTGCTGAAAGAGAACAAATGGTTCTTCGACGCGCGTCTCGACGAGCGAAACTGGAGGTTCCGCCTGACGGAAAACGATTATTATTTTGCAATTCCCGGAGGCGAGGTCTCCAAAAGTCCGGTAATTGATCAACAACCGGGTCGTTAACTATTTAAAATTTTAATAAAATGAAAAAAACAGTTTTTATTATCGGGAGCATTTTATTGATGTTTAGCTCCTGCGAATTCTTTCAGATTGACAACTACGATGACCCTGGTGAAACCATCAAGGGCGAAGTAGTGGATGTGGCAACGGGCGAACGTGTCCTGACCGATCAAGGCAGTGAAGGCACGCGGATTCGGTTGCGCGAACTGAGCTGGACGGAAACGGCAGTGCCCGACAACTTTGACTTCTGGTGCATGAAAGAAGGCATTTTCCAAAATACCAAGGTTTTCAAAGGGTATTACAACGTGCGGATCGATGGCGCGTTTATTCCGCTGGTACGCCTCAATCAACAGGGAGATACTCTTTTCGACGGTTCCAAATACACGGACATTAAAGGCGTCACGGAAGTGAAGTTTGAAGTACAGCCTTTCTTGAAACTGGAATGGATCGGCGAACCGACCGTCAGCAACGGTAAAATCACCGCCTCTTTTCGGGTAACTCGCGCAGTCAGTCCCGAAGAGTTTCGGTCGAAAATTGAACCGATGGGCGGGTACAGCAACGATTTCCTGAACGTGACGGATGTTCGACTGTTTGTCAGCCAGGTAGCTTATGTCGGTTATCGTGAATGGGACAACCGCTATTCGGTGGAAAGAACCTTTAGCGGTAATTCTTTCAATGCGCAATTAGGTGAAACCATTACCATCACGACCAATGGCGTGATTCCCGCCGGACGCACAGTCTATATCCGCGCCGCGGCACGAATCAACTACCGGACGGAAAATGTTGCCCGTCATAACTATAACGAGGCTAAACGGGTGGATATTCCCAAGTGAAAGTGACGGAAGATGCAGGGGGGCAAGGCTTTGTCTCCCTGCAAATTCCCCACTTGCTGCCGGAATTGTGCTAAAAACAGACAGGTAAATATAAGACAGTCTAAATATGAGAAAAATTTTTATGACCTCCCTCTTGAGTATATGTCTTGCGGGATTGAGCGCCCAGACCGGAAACGTTTCTCCGGCGAAAGGGCATGAGAAAACGGCGTTTCAGACTTCCGGACAATGGAAGCCGGCGACCGACGTAAGGTCTGACGTGGCCATCGTTTACGGCGCGAACGACCGGCGCGACATGACATTTGAACAGCGGGTGCAGTCCTGGCGCGACCGGGGTTACATCACCCACTTTATGACCGGCATCGCCTGGGGCAGTTATCAGGATTATTTTACCGGGAAATGGGACGGCAAGTGGCATCTGGACGAAGGGCAGGTGACACGAAACGGCGACACCATCTGGCACGGACGGATGGTGCCCTACATCGTCCCGTCGAAAAACTTCCTCCGCTACATGAAGGAGATGCATGTGAAGCGAGTGATCGACGCCGGTATCGACGCCATCTACATGGAAGAACCCGAATTTTGGATGCGGGGTGGCTACAGCGAAGCTTTCAAACGGGAATGGCAGGAATATTACGGATTTCCGTGGCGTCCGCAACACGAATCGCCCGAAAACACCTACCTGGCCAACAAACTGAAATATCAACTGTATTACAGGGCGCTGGATGAGGTGTTCACGTATGCCAAAGAGTACGGTAAAAGCAAGGGAATGGATGTGCGCTGTTATGTGCCGACCCATTCGTTAGTCAACTATTCCTCGTGGCAGATTGTCAGCCCCGAAGCCAGCCTGGCCTCCCTTCCCTGTGTGGACGGATACATTGCCCAGGTGTGGACGGGTACGTCGCGCGAAGCAACCTTTTTCAACGGTCTGCGGAAAGAACGTGTGTTTGAGAACGCATTCCTCGAATACGGTTCCATGGAATCCATGACACGGCCGACGGGACGGAAGATGTTCTTCCTGACCGATCCCATCGAAGACTGGCCTCGCGACTGGCCGGACTACAAGAAAAATTATCAGGCAACCTTCACCGCCCAACTGCTCTACCCAATGATAGCCGACTACGAAGTGATGCCCTGGCCGGACCGGATTTACGAGGGTCTCTACAAAACAAGCGCCAACAGTGACGAAAAAGCGCAGATACCGCGTTTCTATTCTACCCAGATGCAGGTCATGGTCAATACTCTGAACGACATGCCCCTCTCGGACAACAAGGTGAACGGTTCGCACGGGATTGGGGTATTGATGTCCAATTCGCTGATGTTTCAGCGTTTCCCGACACATAATCAAAAAAAGGAAACCACGGGAGAAGAAAAGTCGGAGGGAATTAACATGGGCAGCATGCAAAAAATGGAGGAAAACTATGAAGACCCGCAGTTCTCCAACTTCTACGGACAAACCTTGCCGCTGTTGAAACGCGGGATACCGGTCAGTACGGTGCATATCGAAAATACCGGCTACCCGGATACCTGGAAAGAACTGAAAGTGCTGGTCATGTCCTATTCCAACATGAAACCGATGAAGCCGGAATTTCACGGTCATATTGCCCGATGGGTGAAAGACGGCGGTGTATTGGTGTATTGCGGTAAGGATATCGACCCGTACCAGACGGTAATGGAATGGTGGAACACAGGCGGTAACAGCTACCCGACACCATCCGGCCATTTGTTTGAATCCCTGGGGTTGTCCCGATATCCGCAAACGGGCGAATACACCTGTGGTAAAGGGAAAGTGTATGTCCTCCGCGAAGAGCCGAAAAGTTTCGTATTGGAGGCCGAGCACGACCAAACCTATTTCCGGGTGATCCGAAAGGCGTTTGAAACCTTCCCCAATACAGGCAGGCTGGAGATAAAAAACAATCTGTATCTTGAAAGAGGCGCTTATGTCATAGCTTCCGTCATGGACGAGAGCGTATCGTCCGAACCATTGACGCTTACAGGCTTGTATATTGACCTGTTCGACCCTGAGTTGCCGGTATTGCAGACCAAAACCGTTCAACCCGGCGAACAGGCTTATCTGTATGACGTCGCCAAGATTGCGGACAAAAGCAAGCCCGCGGTATTGTGCGGCGCTTCGAGGATATACGGCGAAGTAATACGGAAAGATTCATATACGTTTACGGCGAAAAGCCCGGCGAATACGAATAACGTCAGCCGCGTCTATCTGCCCGGGCCACCCAAAAAGGTAAAGATAACGAACAAGGCAGGCAAAGTCCTTGCAACTGCCGGAAGCATTTGGGATAATACCTCCAAAACCTGTCTGGTGAAGTTTGAAAACGACCCGGACGGAGTGACAGTCTCCATTAACTTTTAACGATTAAAATAAGAATGAATATGAAACAATTCGGATTACTCATACTGCTGCTTGTCCTGCCTGCGTCAGTGGTAACGCTTCGGGCGCAGGAGCAGGAACTGACACATTATGTCAATACCTTGCAGGGGACAAACTCAAAGCATGAACTGACTCATGGGAACACTTACCCGACGACAGCGCTTCCGTGGGGCATGAACTTCTGGACACCACAGACCGGCGAGAATCGCAGCGGTTGGATTTATCAGTATTTCCTTGATTCAATCAGGGGTTTTCGCCAGACGCACCAGTGCAGTTCGTGGACAAGAGACTATGCGGCGTTTTCCCTTATGCCCGTGTCGGGGACACTTGAAGTGAACCAGTACAAGCGGTCGGCAAAGTTTAGCCACAAGCATGAAATCGCCCGTCCGCATCATTACAAGGTTACTTTCGACAACAAAGTTACCACCGAGATGTCGCCGACCGAAAGAGGCGTTTTCATGCGTTTTAAATTCCCCCGGAAAGCGGCTTATGTCGTGATAGATGCAAACAACGGCAGGAGTATGGTACGGATTATTCCCGAAGAACGTAAAATCGTAGGCTACTGTAAAAATGCCAATCACAGCGTTCCCAAAGACTTCGCCAACTACTTTGTGATCGTTTTCGACAAGCCCTTTGTCCAATATGGAACATGGGAAGGAAAAAACGATGAGGTCACCTTTGGAAACAGTCAGTTGGAAGCAGGTTATGCAGGCGCGGTCATCCAATTCAAGAACGGTGAAACGGTGCAGGCCAAAATAGCCTCTTCGTTCATCAGCATCGAACAGGCCGAATTGACCCTGAAACAGGAACTTGCCGACTATTCTTCGATGGAGGAAGCAACGGTTGCCGCTCAGAAAGTATGGAACAAAGCGTTGAATAAAGTACAGGTCGAAGGAGGTACGGAAGAAAAAAAGGCGACTTTCTATTCCTGCCTTTTCCGTTCGATGCTTTTCCCCCGCAAGTTCTACGAACATGATGCCAACGGAAACGCCATATATTACAGTCCGTACGATGGGAAAATCCATCAGGGAGAGATGTTTACCGACAATGGTTTCTGGGATACGTTCAGGGCGCAATTTCCGCTCAATGCACTTTTGCATCCGGATTTTCACGGGAAATACATCAAAAGCCTGATAGACGCCTACGACCAGAGTGGCTGGCTGCCGTCGTGGTCTTTTCCGGGACACCAAGGTGGAATGATAGGCAACCATGCCGCCTCGCTCATCGCCGATGGATGGGCGAAAGGATTTCGCGACTACGACCCGACCCATGCGCTGGAAGCAATTCTGCACGAAGCGACCCATAAAGGTCCCGGCGGCCCGGCTAACGGACGAGACGGATGGAAAGAATATTTCTGCTTAGGTTACGTACCCTACCCGCAATATCCGGAAGCTACGGCCAAAACACTGGAATACTGTTACGACGACTGGTGTGCGATGCAACTGGCATCATTAAGCGGGTCGAATTTTTATAAGGAAGTGTTTCAAAAGCAGATATTCAACTACAAAAACGTATATGATCCGTCCGTACGGTTCATGCGGGGACGACAGGCTGACGGAGCATGGGTGCCTGATTTCGACCCGGTTGAATGGGGCGGGCCTTTCACCGAGGGTTCCGCCTGGCATTACCTCTGGTCTGTCTTCCACGACATCCGGGGTTTGATTGATTTGATGGGCGGCGATGCGCTGTTCACGGAAAAACTGGATTCCGTATTCAGTGTTCCCAATGACTTCAAGGAGGGCACATATCGCCGCGTAATCCATGAAATGGCCGAAATGGTCATGATCAATATGGGGCAATACGCACATGGCAATCAGCCGATACAACACATGGTCTATCTGTACAACTATGCTGGACAGCCCTGGAAATCCCAGAAATGGGCGCGTACGGTCATGGACAGGCTTTATAACTCAGGACCCGACGGTTATTGCGGTGATGAAGATCAAGGACAAACGTCTTCCTGGTATGTAATCAGTGCGATGGGTTTGTATTCCGTTTGTCCGGGGACGACCGAATACATTATAGGCAGTCCTTTATTTCCTCAAATGACAATTCATCTGGAAAACGGAAAAACCCTGACCATTAAAGCAGAAAACAACAGCGATGAAAACGTGTATATCCAGTCGGCCCATTTGAACGGCAAGCCTTTTACGCGGAACTATCTCTGTTATGAAGAACTGATGACCGGCGGAACCATTCTGTACCGGATGGGAGCGCAACCTGCGGTTGACCGCGGTATTGCTGCCGACGATAAGCCGTTTTCCGTTTCAGATAGAAAATAAGATAAAGTGAGAGGGTTAAATTAATAAAAATACACAATGAAAACAAATAGAATCATTATTTTATTGCTTGGATTGTTATATTATATACAGATGACATCCTGCGAAGTAAAAGAGAATCAAACGCAGCCCGTACCGACAAAAGAAATTGAAACGGGCATGGTCTGGGCGGAAGGACAGGCATTCCCGCATTTTGCCGTTCCGACTGATACGCTTGATGGATTTTTGATAGAAGATCCAAGTCTGACATCCGAAGAAAAAGTGATGTTTACGGTTTTACAGGGGTTGATCAATAAAACAAAACCTTCCGTTATTTTGCTCCGGCCGGGAGGTGAAGGAATGTACCGGTGGCCTGATAATCTGGGGCTGCATGTCAGGGAATATCCGGCTGACAGGAAATGGGAATTGCTAAGGAAATACAAAGAAAAGATCGATGGCGTCATTTTGTACAGTGTAGAAAAAAGCGCTCATTACCGTAATTTGGCGACTACGGCGGCAGGGTTGAAAAATGCGCTTCCCGTAACTGCTGCCGAATACGAACAAATACTTTCTCTTGGAATAAAATTCCCGGTGATAGAAAATTTATCGTCATTACCCTATACTGCGCCGGAAGATATATACCGGTATCTCTACAACACGTATTGGAAAGATTGCACCAAACGATTGTTGATCAGTCATTCCGCCCTTGTTTTTATCAGGGATATCGCGGTTGCTTCGAAAGCCGCTGTTGTTTGGTTAGACCCGCGCAAGGAAAAGGAAAATGAAGTGATTCGTCTCTTTCTTAATGATATGAAAGCAGGAGAAAGTATCATCCTGGGTTGGTGGGCCGAAGAACGTTCGGGTATCGGCATCGGAACCGAGTACGGAATATCAACTGTCCCTGCCGATTTTTATGATAATGCAACGGTATATGCCGGAATGAACCATGTGATTAACTTACCGGTAACGCCTAAAAAACCGGATATGGAAAATAAAATATACCTGACGGTTTTCCTGAGCGACGGCGATAATATTCAGTATTGTCAGCATACGATGCCGAAATTGTGGGATAATAAAGGACGGGGAAGCATTCCCGTCAATTGGACGGTCAGTCCCGGACTTGCCGATCTTGGTCCGCAACTGCTCAACTATTTTTATAAAACAGCGACTCCGAACGACTTTCTTGCATCCGGCCCTTCCGGATTAGGGTATGCATTAATATACGATGCGCATAATCGTAAATGGTTCAATACGGGAGGAGAATCGTTCGACCGTTACGCGAAATTCACACAAAATTATTTGGAGAAAAGCGGATTGCGTGTGATCACCATCTGGGATCAGATCAATGAAAACCAAATGGAATCTTATGCTACTTATTGCCGTTATCTTTACGGAGCTACTCAACAGGACTGGCAAAAGCAACCGGATAAAATCCCTGCGTTCATTAAGCAAAACAGACTGGCGTTTTTACCGAACTATCCCTGTTATACCAATTCTACGGATGTGTTTGTCAATATGAACCGGGATACCATTGCGAACTTTGACGGGTCACACCCGATTTTTCTGACTGCACAAGGCGTTTCCTGGCGCATGGGACCGGACAGTCTTGTCATTTTAAAGGAGAAACTGGAAAAATTGGCACCCGGGAACATCGTATTTTGCAGGGGAGACCATTTCTTTGCCCTTTATAACGAAGCGAATCGGTTAAATTTCAACCTGACGCTTTCGTCGCAAATGAAGATAACCTCCAGCTCGTCTGTTACACCACCGGAATTTGCTGCCGATGGAACTTGTGCGCTTGAAAGAAGTTGGATTTCTTCTGCGAAGGGGAAGAAATGGATTCGGTTTGATTTCGGGGAAACATACAAACTCAATAGATATGTTGTCAGACATGCGGAAACAAGCGGTCTGGACAAAGATTATAATACCGGAGCATTTCAAATAGAAACCAGTGTCGATGGAAAGAAATGGCAGATCGCAGACAAACAGTCCGGCAATGATTCGGCTGTAACAGACGTGGATTTCACTCCCGTTCAAGCCCGCTATGTCCGGCTCACGGTTACTGACGCCGGTAAAGACGGCATTGCCCGGATATGTGATGTGGAAATATATGGCTCGAAAGAAGAGTTAAAAGTTAAAAACTAAGAGTTAATAAATAAAATCATGATGAATCGCTATAGTTTATTCTTACTTGTCAGCTTTTTGTACACACAATTTTGCATGGCACAAAAAGCGCCTGTCGATTATGTTCCGACAGGATTTGAAGCCATGTCAAAAATAGAACGTCTGCCGCTCCTGTATCCGCCCGGCACTAAAAAAAATCGCCTTATCTCGTATGATGCCTCCGGAGGAAACGGATTCGGATTGTTCCGGGCAATGTTTAAAAAGTATGTGGATCAGAACGAAGAAATCGTTTTTTTTGACGCTTATGGTCCCGGATGTTTGTATCGTCAACAGATAAATATCTGGATTAATAATGGCGTTGGCGCCAAAAATAAAGACATTCGGATCAAATATTATTTTGATGATGAAACAACGCCCCGAATTGATGTTCCGGTATATGACTTCTTTAAAGGCGACCATGCGCCGGTTACGCCTCCTTTTGCCTTTCGGCAACGGGATCAGTTTGGAATTATCTACTATCCTTTTACATTCGAAAAGCGATTGAAGATTACGCTGTCCGATACAGCGCTTACGCGGATGGAAAAAGAGAATATAGAGAAGAGTTGCAACTGGTATCAATTTGATTACCTTACCTATCCGATCGGGACAAAAGTCAAAACCTGGAATCCGGCCGATGAGGACAACTATGAAAGTGCAGTCAGAACTCAATGGAACAACAATGGACAGGATCCGAAAGATACGGGGGGAAACCGGTCTTCGGAACAAACGATTCCAATCCCTGCCGGAAAAAGCGCGGTAATCTTTGATCATAAAGGGAAAGCGTCCATCACCGGACTTCAGCTCAAGATGGAACCGTACAATTCGGAAACGTTTTATAACATGCACATCCGGATCGAATGGGACAATCAACCGGCTGCGGTGGATATGCCGGTCAGTTATTTCTTTGGTGGAGGTGGGAGTAAAGACGATAAATTTAATGACGCCTTGCGTACATTGCTGTATGGATTTGACGGGCGAGCGCATACGATGTATTCCTACTGGCCCATGCCTTTCTGGGAACAGGCAACGGTGAGGCTTATTAACCGGTCGGAAACGGCAGTCAATGTACAATATAAAGTTGATTGGAAACCGGAGACTGCCATTTGCTATCCTCAGGAGGAATCGGGCTATTTCAGAGCCAAGCTCACCAAGGATTACAGCGAAGGCGGATTATCCCGGAAAAACTATACCAAACCGTATGCTCAGGCTTTCAACGAACAGGGACATGGCCACGTCATTGCGATACAGATGTGGTCGGGAAATTTTTTCGAGGACGGTGATGAATTTACGTATATCGACGACAGTCGTACTCCTCAAATACATGGTGACGGGACTGAAGACGACTTCAACCAGGGATGGGCCGGCGCCCGTTACGAACAGGTTATTTGGGGAGCGCTGGAAAACGGCGTGAAGGGAGCTTACCGGATTCACTTGAATGAGCCGTACATTTATTACAAGTCTATTGATATGCGGTTTGAATACACGAACAGTGTATATGTGGGCAATATGCCGAGGAAAAGATATGGTACCGACAGAACGCTTATTGAAACCGAGTTTGTGGTGTGGTATTATCAAACGGCTTCCGGTCCGTCGCTTCGCCTTACCGACAATATGGATGTAGGCGATCCGGAAAGCGAAAAGGCTCATGCGTTCAAAAGCGCCGGGAAACAGGATTTTTATGTACTTGAGCAAGGTTACGACAGCTATGAAAGCGCCGACGATTACGATATAGTTAAAGATCACGGACGAACGTTCGACCGGTATTGTGAATTTAAAGTAAATCTTGTTCCCGATAATAAGGGAGTACGTCTGAGAAGCCGAATCAACAGGACAAGCAATGGAATACAAACCGGCGCGGTTTATGTGGACGGAAAAAAGGTACCGGTACCCTGGTATATTTTAACTTATTCGGAACAGGCGAACCGGAAAGAGCGTTCGTTTGACGGATGGTTCGACAGCGAATTT
>BNTV01000098.1 GCA_025996865.1 Bacteroidia bacterium | reverse complement strand
TGCAGCATTTAGATATTCTATTATTTTGTCTATGCCTGTTTTTCGGTCGCAAACAAATGCTTTTTTACCTTTGAGCAGACAAATTGCCTCATAGAAAAATGGTTCTGATTCAAAACTCATTTGTGCTTTTTTAAAGTAGGGAAAAGCATCATCGTAGAGCCGCAATTTTAATAAAGCCATCGCTTGCGACATATTTAATCCATTATTATCCGGATTTTGAGTCAATAATGCGCTATTTTGAGCCTTATATCTATTCCATTCTAATGGAGAGAATGATATATCGCTAAATGAAGTTATTACTATCGGGCGACGGCAAAATATACATACATTGTCAGCGGTTGATACGCCTGCGCCGCAGCCCGGACAGGTTAAATCTATTACTTGATATGGCATAATGTTATCTGTTATTTGTTTTTAATTGCCGATTTCGTTCTTCGGCAAGTTGATACAATTTTTCGGCGGTCGCAATAATTTTTTCGATTTCGTTTTGACCAATATTGTTAAGCAGTTCTATTTCATTGATTATCTGCTGCTCCAGTGAACACACATTGTCGGTAGATTTTACAGGGCTACTGTGTATCAGGTCATAAAGCCGTTCTACTTTTTTTGCTGCTGTTTTGTCGGTTGTGCGACTTAAAACAGATTGCAGGATTGCAGAAGATTCTTTGACATACAGCAATTCTGCTTCGCGCTGTACGGTTGCCGCCGCCGTATGTTCGTTGGCAATCAAATGTACCAGCAGCCAACCGATAAACACGGCTGCCAAAACTGCCTGAATGATTATTGTAACTTTGACCGTTTCAGGCGCAATTAAAATGAGCGTAACACCTGCGACCAACTCCGTCAGAAAATAGGCAGAGGTAATAACATAAAGCGGTCGTCCGTAATCTTGTTCTGCACTGCTTCTGCGCACTAACAAAGGCGTAAGCAACATTGCGAGATAGGCGAAATGGATAAATCCATAGGAAATCCAGACGGAAGTTTTTGCATCGCCGCTATCACCAAGCATAAAAAATAAGAGGTTGAATACTATTAGAAACAGTGAATCCAACAACAGCCAATAAATATTTACTCGTTTCATATTCTTTTGATTTATAAAGTTTTATATTCTGCTTAAAATTTCCTGTTTTTTGGTGTCATATTCCGCTTGTGAAATTGCGCCCAAATCAAGCATATTTTTTAATTGTTTGATTTTTGCAACAGGGTCTTCTTTTTCCTCTTGCGTGGTACTTTTCTGTGTAAATCTTCCGGACGGCTGTGGTGTAACAGACTGTTGTTGCACAGGATTCATAGGGGAAAACATCTGCTGCGCCATATTTCCGAAAATTCCGCCTGCCGCCATACCCATTCCAAGACCTGCGCCTGCTGCCGCTACGCCGCCTGCTCCCGGATTGACAGATACATTGGTCAAAATGTCTTTCGACTGGAAACGACCCCAATTCTCGCCATACAAACGGGCTTCGTTCAGATTGCGTTTCATTTCCATAATGTGAATAAATCCGGCATCGTTTTCATCTACAGAAGCCCCACCGATAGCAAATGTTTGCAATTTTATTCCGTAATTGTCGAAGATTTCCTGAATATAGGGACGAAGATTATTCGCAAGAACATCGGAATCGCCAATCAGGTCAATAACATCTGTTCCAGCATTTTTGATTGCTCGTTTGAATGAAGACTTGATATACTGCTGCATTTCTTCACTGAAATAGTTGGCAATAAGTTCGTATTGCAGAAATTCGTTGATATTGTTGCCAACCATTTTTTCCAAAAATTTAGCTCCGTTGTCAATCTGAATTTTGCAAGCACCGTGCGCTCGAACTTTCAAATATTCACTGTAAGTCGGGTCTTCTACTTGTAAAGGCGCGGAAGTTCCCCACAATATTTGCATACTATGCGCTTTCCGCACGAAGTAAACCACACAGCTGAAAGTGCTAACTCCGCCGGAAAAGGCATTGCGCAGGCGACTGATAAACGGGTAATTCTCGGTTGAGAGTTTGTAAGTTCCGTTTTCAAAAGTCTGCTCAATTACGCCGCCCTTGATAAAGATTGCCTCTTCGCCGAGCATTACTGTCAGCGTAGAATTGGTGTTGAAATCTTCTTCTGGTTGTCGCCAAATAAGAAGATTGCCATCCCCAGTGTTTTTAATCACATCAGCCCAGTGCTTTTTTCCTCCTGCGTAGGCTGTTTCGTTATCGTTTTTCCAAATTGACATAATTATTTTGATTTTTATGTTGTTATTATTTTTTCTTAATATATCCATAATCTACCATATCCTGCATAGGAACGTCGCGATACAATGGTTTACCATTTTCGCCAATCATTTGTTCCCCTTGTGCATCAAGAATTTTTTCCTGAAATTTCATTTGAGTACCACCTCCCTCATACCCAAATGCCTCTTTAGCAGTACCTTCTTGAACTACAATACTTTCTAGCATATCTTCAGTAACTTCATAATCAGCAACTTTGTAGTCTTCCTCATTGCCGGGTAAAGCACTTTCCTCGAAACCAATACCCTTTTCGCCAGCAAAATTGCCGTCGTCATTCACGGTATCAGTATGACTGCGACGAGTAAATTCTTCTCCTGCCTCTAAATTCCTCTCCGTTGGAGTTCCATCAAATCCATCGTTATCAGGCCAATCTTGTTTGCCCATTATCTCGTTTTCAAAGTTATCTTGTTCTTTAAGAAATTCTTCGTGCGACATCGTTTCGCCCGGCTCAAATGTCCCTCTTTCGTGTTCTAATTGAGCCTGACCTTCCTGTTGATATTGTTGTACTTCTTCCAAAGTCATATTGCGATCTCCGCCGATTTCAAAATCTTTATCGGATTCTGTTTCGGGAGTTTGTTCTGCGGGTTGTTCTGTGTTTTCTGTTTCGTTGGTTTCGCTTGCAAGGTTTTCAGAATTTGCGTTTTCGTTATTTTCGGCTGTCTCTGTATTTTCCTGTTCGCCTTCGGCGTTATTATCTTCTGTTGCCGTTTTGTTATTTTCGACTATATCGCTTTCATTAGAATTTATGTCTTCTGCATTTTCAGGGCTTTCCGTTTCTGCATCAGTTTCATTTGTGGCTTCCTGTTCGTTATTTTCCACTGTGTTTTCTTCTACATTTTCATTTTCTTGACTTTCAGCATTAAGATTGTCCGTTTCTTCTTCGGCGGTTTTACTTTCTATATTTTCAGGACTTTCAGTTTCTTCTGGCGTTTCCTGTTCTGTATTTTCGGCATTGAGATTATCGTTTTCTTCGGCTGTGTTGTCGCTTTCTACATTTTCGGCAGGTGTTTCGGTTTCTTGGTTTTCTGCATTAAGGTTGTCCGCTTCTTCGGCTGTATTTTCATTTTCAGCAGGATTTTCCACCGCTGTTTCTTGGCTTTCAGTATTGAGATTGTCGTTTTCATCGGCAATATTTTCGTTTTCGTTTTCGGCTGGCGTGTCTGCTGTATCAGACGAAGTCTCGTTTAAATTTTCTCCGCCGCTTGAATCCAATACTGAACTGTCGGTATCAGAAACAGCATCGTCAGCAACGCCGCCGTCTTCAAGACCACCGCCTAAATCGCTGCTTCTGCCGTCATCTAAACCGCCGCCCAAGTTGCCGTTGCCGCCATCGTCAAAACCGCCACCGGTATCGCTACCGAACATATCGCCACCACCGCTGTCGCCGCCCATATCTAAACCACCTGAATCGCCGCCACCAAAATCAAGGTCGCCGCCGCCAAAATCCATATCGTCCATATCTAACTGTTTAAGTTATCAAATTTTATTGCCTTTAATGTGTCTGGTATTGTATTTGTCCTTAACGGAATATGCGTGCCGTATTTTATCCGCCGCAAGAGTTGCACTTCTACGCAGGCTTTCAATTCCTGTGAGAACGACTCATCGTTCAATTCCGCTTTAATTCGTGCGTTTATGTTTTTGAACAATTCTCTAACAGGGTCTATATCTTTGCTTTCTGCTTTGAACTTTGCATTGTTAAACAATCGCCGCGCTATTTCCCGCGCCAAAATTCGCCGCTGATAATCGCAAGTTTTCTCGCAGCAGGCACAATACTGACATTCGGGGTAAGGGCGAAGACACTTTTGTTTTTCTTCGTCGTTCCAATATTTTGAACGCAATTTAAGTTGTTCATCGGAAAGTGAAATCGGGATATTGTGCTTTTCGCGGTACAGAGGCGTAATCACTTCTTCCGGCTCGTCCAATTTATTGAAAAAGAGGAACGCTTCGCCCGGTTTCAGTTTTGCCAAACGCTGTGTTTGTGTTTCGTTCATACTTGTACTGTCGGCAAGTATTTGTTTGTCGGTCGCCTCCACTAAACGAAATGCCACTTTCATATCGGTAAGAGCAACGACATCAATGCCCACTTTTCGCGGCGACTGGTCGGCAATGATTATCCCAACACCGTAAGAGCGGATTTCCGCCAACATTCGTTTGACAAGTCCCTGCGCAATTTGTGCAGGATTTGCCTCACCCTGTCCTGCGTTGCTGTCGGCATCAAGCAAAACGTGCGCTTCTTCGAGTAAAATCACATTTTTTAATCCGCCCTCGCCCACATAATTTGCATTGACATAAGCCAAAACAGACAACAGCAACAACGAAATAATCAACGCTTTCTGGTCGCTGTTTTCGATTGCCGCCAATTCTATCAGGGTTGGTTTCTTCAACATATCTTCTATCGGAATCGAAAAATAGTTGTCGAACAGGTTGACCAGACTGTTGAGGCGCACAATACCGGCACGACCGATATTCCGTGCATCGCCCGTGTAGCCGATTTCGTCAAAAGTTTGCTGGAAACAACGGATAAAATCGGTAATATTAAAGGTTTTTCCCTTGTCATCAACTGTATAACTGTCCAACCATCGAAAATCGGAATAGCAGTTGTTGATTGATTCCTCAAAAATTTTATCCAAAGGCGTGGACATCGAAACTGCCGCCGCAAACGCCGTTTTCAAAGTTGATTTGTAAGTTTCGAGTTTCACATTTTTAGGCGGCACAAAGGGATTGAACACAAAAGGCGAAATAAAATTTTTGCCGGGCGTGAAAACCTGCAAATCGGGAATACTTTCTACCAATGAACGATATTCGTTTTTTGCCGGCTCAATAGCCAAAAATGGAATACCGTGTTCTTTCCACAGACGGTCGAGCAAACTGACTGAAAATTCCGTTTTACCCGAACCCGGCGTACCCACTACAAACAAATGTTTTGCCAAATCTTTGAGCGAAAAACCGATTTTATCGCCTCGCGAAGACGATTTCAATTTGCCAACTTCAATATCGCCTGCGTTGATAATACCTTTGGCGTATGTTTTACTTTTATTAATGGATTGATTTACAACCAATCCAGCCGAAATTTGCTCATTACCGAAAGGCGGACGGAAAAATTCAGACGCTTCTTCAGCAGTAATGATATAAGGCAGGCGGTAAAGATTGGGCGAAATTTGTCCGCTGTTCCAAAACTGTTCACGGTTTTTCGCCAGCAATATTTCGTTTGCCGCAAAAGGTAAAGCGTAGAAATTACTGTCTTTGTTTACCTCGTCAGGCGGCAAAGAGATAAATTTAAGCGGCGAGTTTATCTGCCCATAAACGCTTGTTGAGATATTTTGCACTGCTTCCAGTTGACCATAAATCAAGATATTGAAGTTGAAAAGCGCGGCACTTTTGTTCTTCGCATAATATTTATAGGTTTCCGTTTGCTTTTCAGCCAGCGAAAAACTGACATTGCCAACTCCCTGTTCCTGCAATCCTTTGTTCAGATTGTCAAGTATATGCGTGTTCTGGTCAATGTCCTGCATTTCGGCGGGCGTGTATGCTGCGGGCAAAAGTTGGAACGAAACGGCGCAGTCGGGATAATTTATCAAAGTATAGACAATGCGACTCAAATCCGTTTCGCTTGCGGGAATGGGGTCGAAAGCGTAACAAAACGGCATTATCTGATTTTGCAGGTTTTCGATCCGTTCCTCTTTCACTACGGCACAAATTGACTGACTGTCAATACCTTTTACCAGCATTTCAATATTTTCATACGAAACGGCTTCGCAGTTGTATTTCTGAATATCAAGCGTTGTTTGAACGATTTGCAAAACTGCGTTGATATTTTTCTCGACCGAATCTTTGTCGCTGCCAATCGACCGTACAAGTACAAACAGGCGAATATTGGCTTTGTAGGGCTGATTGGCAACTGCGTGTGTTGTCCAAAGAAATTCCAGAGCAACATCGTTAATATTCAGCATTTTACAGTGCTGATACACCTGCGACAGCATATTGCCCATATCCTTTTTGTAGCCGACAGCAACAGCTTGACTGTCGGGATATTTGCCCGTCAGAATGGAAATGTCGGGAATGGAGGTAATTTCGATTGCCCCCAATCCGACAATTTCGTTGGTGGACAATAATGTAGTAGATACCATTTCTCTTTAATTTTAAATAAAAAATCGTGCAAACGTCTTTTTGAGATTGGTTTACACGATTTCTGATTTTTTTAGGGCTTGCGAGTCAAACCAACAATGACAGAGAAAGTTACATATCCACCATCGACAGCCCTTTGTATTCGACTTCGTAATTTTTCAATTCACCTGTCTGCACAAGCATTGCAGCAGTTTTTTCTTTCAAAACATTGTAACGGATATGCTTTTCATTGCGTTTGATTTCAACGATTTGCGCCGTTTTCCCGGTTTCGTTGAGAACAACTAAATCAATTTCGTTTTCACCGCTTTTGTCCCAAAAACCGCCAATCTTGGTAATTCCGCCCTGTTCAATGAGTTTTTCGCGGAAATATTTTTCCAAAACTTTGCCGCTAAAAGTTGCATAATCGCGCTCAATAATTTTTCGCAATTCGTCATATTGCTGAATTTCAATAATATGACTGTACTTGTAAATAAAACGAAACCAAAATGTTAAGAAATTATCTTCAATCACATAGCGTACATTTTTTGTTTCCGATTTGGCAAAAATCGGTGTTGATTTTGCGAGCAAACCGTAATCGTGTTCCATTCGCGTGAGGTAGCCGCCAACTTCTTTTCCAACAACGGTTTCAATTTTTGTGCGGGTATTTTCGCCGCGCGCAATCGCCGATAAAATCGTAAAATAAACGGCGTAATCCTTGCCAAATTCTTCTATCAGCATACTTTTCCCATCGGCAATAAAAAACGAATCTTCTTTGAGCATCAAATCAAGCATTTTTTTGAGTGTTAATGCTTTATTATCTACAAAAAGTTGAACGTATTTTGCCACGCCGCCTGTGAAAGCATACAAAGCCAACAAATCTTCCGCCGAAAATTTTGGGTTGTTTTCCGCCAAAATTTCTTTCAAAACCAACACTTTGAACGGCTTTAACCGCAAAAAATTGGTAGCGCGACCATAAAGCGGCGCATTGTAATCCTCAAAAATCCTGTGCATCAACGAATAAACCGATCCGCAAACAAGCAGATTGATTTTGCTGTTCGCTTTTAGCGTGTCCCAATCGCGCTGCATATCGCTGAAAACAGACGGATTGGTATTCAAAAACTCTTGAAATTCGTCGATAATCAGGTTAAAAGGGCGTGTTGCGGAAAGTTGCATCAAAAATTTGAACAACTGACTGAAATTCTGCACATTTCCCATCAGTGGAATTTGCAGTTTTTCGGCGATTTCCTGCTGAAAATCTTCGCAAAGATAAGTTTCCGCTTTGCGAGAAACAAAAAAATAAAGTGTCGGCACACCTTCTGTTGCATTCAGCAAAAGTTGCGTTTTGCCCACGCGCCGTCTGCCTGTAATAACTGTAAATTGCGCGTTTTCAAGCGATTGCGCCTGAATTTCGTGCAGCCTTGCCATCTCGTTTTCTCTGTTGTAAAACTTCATAATTCAAATATTTTTTCGCAGTTCCGAAACGGTGAGTTCCGAACTGACGGTTTCTGGACTGCAAAAATATGAATTTTTTTTTAATCTGCAAAACTTTTTTCCGTGTAAACCAATATATCAAAGAACGGCGGTAGAGAGCATAACTTATGAATTCTCTTTGATTTCTCGATAGTAATTTTTTAGTCCTCGAATAACTTATTTTGTTTGATATTTATTAAAAATTCATTTCAGATACAAAACACAGCATACAACGGCACGGATTTTATATTATTTTCAAAGCCGAAATTCTTTTGCGATATGCGGATTGCGTAAGGGCAGTTGTATTTCTTCATGAACATCGTCAAACTGCGGCTGCGGGTGTTTATCCCTCGTTTTACTTTCACTGGAACGGCATTTACGCCTTCCTACAACACAAAGTCTATTCCGCCTTTGGATTTTCAACCACCGTTGCTTCGAGCGTAGAAATACAAATACTGCTTGCACCTGTATCAAATACAAAATACAATTCTTGTCCGTTGATTTTCATCGGGATATAACGGACACCGTTCTTTTCGTTCATTTTTACATGAGTCTGTCTATTGGAATTGAAAATAAAAACGCCGGCGATGAGTAGGATTGCAAATAATCCGGCAATACAGGCATATAAAACGGTTTTGCTTTTGGAACGCTTATCCGCAAAATAAGTTTGCCAAGGAAAAATCGTATTTCCGATACGAACAGCATCATTCCCGGAAAGCTTCGTTTTGCATATTTTCATTTCCAATTTCTAACGATTGTTGCGACGGTTGCGATTGTAGAGACGTGGCGCGCCGCGTCTCTACGGTGGGGCTAACAACGGTTTGTGAGTTCATTTCCCGCCGAATATAGGGTGTTTTGTCGTCATCAATAAAAATAATGGCGTGCCAATGATTGGGCATTACAACAAATAACGGAATTTCGGCGTATGGATAATGTTGGGCTACATTTTGTAAATTTTCAAATAGATATTCGCCGATGGACGATAATTGCATTTGCCCATCCTTGATTTCACCGAAAAAATGTTCCCGCTGTTTGGTACATACGGTAACGAAATAGGCGCCGCCACCATAATCATGCCATTCGGCACGTGCCGATTTTAGGCGATATTTATTTTGAAATTTATCTGTTGACATATCTTATTGATTTTGAATTCCCCTTTTTCATAGCATTGGCATTATAAAACTTTGCATAATATTTTCAATTCGCATTTGTTGAGCATATTTCGACAATTTGTTCAAATTTCGGTCTTTCCTTTTTAGGTAATTTCTTACAACTTCTATTGTAATTTCCATTCCCACTTTATTGCGAAACTTAACTGCATCGCAAACCGATTTTTCAATATCGTAAATTTTTACATTAAAATCATAAATTTTTGGGTCGTAATGCCTAATTCATACTGATTTTTTGTCCAATGATAGAGTTGGATAGGTGGAAGTATTGGCAATTTTATCTTACGACCTCTTTCAATGGCTATATTAAAAGAATGTGGTATCGAAGTACTCAACCCATATATAAGTTTCATTTATAAATTCGGGACAAAGTTACTACATTTGTTTGTAATTGTAGTAATATTTTCCCGTGTTTTGGCAAAAGTTACCACCAAACATCCCGGCATTTAAACCTGACAGGTTTCTAAAACCTTGCAAATTTTGATTCTTGAATTGATTTTTAAGTATAAAAAAAGAATTTTTCGTACCTTTGCGCACTATGCAAAACAATAAACTAATTCTCGAAGTCTGCGCCGATTCCGTCGAAAACGCATTGATTGCTCAATCGGCCGGAGCGCAACGCATTGAATTTTGCGTAAGCCTTCCGGAAGGCGGAACAACCCCTTCTTACGCGCAAATAAAAACAGCTCGTGAACATTTGAATATCAAGCTATATGTATTGGTTCGCCCCCGCGGCGGCGATTTTTTGTACACCGACCTGGAGTTTGAAATCATAAAATCGGATATCCGTTTTTGCGGAGAAACCGGTTGCGACGGTGTAGTCATCGGTATGCTCAATCCCGACGGAACGATTGACCGGAAAAGAAACCGGGAATTGGTCGAAATAGCGCACCAATACGGAATGGGCGTCACTTTCCACCGGGCTTTCGACCGCAGCAACGATTTGTTCCAAGCGATGGAAGACATTATCGACCTCGGTTGCGAACGGATTTTGACTTCGGGCGGTTATGAAACGGCTGTTGAAGGAATGGAAATTATCCGGCAATTAATTGAAAAAGCCGCAGGACGCATTATCATCATGCCCGGTTCGGGCGTAGCTCCGGAAAACGCAGCGGAATTGATTCGTCGAACCGGACTGAAAGAACTTCACGGAACTTTCCGCAGCCGGAAAATCGGTGGTATGTTATACCGGAACACAAAGTTCAGTCATCAGGAAAAAGATTATGAATTACAGGTGACCGACCCGGAAAAAATAAAACCCATACTGGAATTATCGACCGGAAAGTAACCGATTCATTTTCAGAATCAGAGCAATCATCTCTTCGTCCGGAACGAAAGTGTCGGTTTCGATAATTCCCAAATCAATAAACAGGCGTCGCACTTCGTCCGTGTCGGTTCCGGTTTTGGCGGCTACCCGTTTATAGAAGTCGTAATCGTGCGGTTCGTTGTGGATGTCTATGCCGTATTTCCGTTTCAGTTCGTCGCCCCAATAGATTTGTTTTTTCAGGATAATATCGGCGTTGTTGTTCTTTTGAAGATAAAGTCCTGCGATGGAACGCACAAACTCCAACATTTTATTCACCGGCGGTTTGATGACCGGAATGGCTTTTTGTTTCCGTTTCGCCGTGAAAATCATAAAAACGGCAATGCAAATCAAAATGATATAAAACGCCCATTTCAACGGCCGTTCGCTCAGAATCACCCTGAATATGGATTGGTTTTTAGCACCTTGGGAACCGGCTTCGTAATATTCGGTTCGAATTAAAGTCCGGTCTTGCAGATAAACCAAATGATTCCAAACATAAGCATTGACCGAATCGTTTAATATTCCGTAGTTCGTAAATAATAAAGGGTCACAGGCCAGAATAAGATTCCCCGCTCCGATTGGATAACGGAGACTCAAAATTTTCCGGTGATTTTTAGTAGCCAATCGGGATGTATCAATAATTTCCGAAATCACAAAAACAGAATCAAGATGCGCATAGTTTGCTGTGTCAAGCGATTCAAAATGGCGATTTACAGCCGACACGGGAACTTTGCAGATTTCATCTTTCAGATTAGGCGCTGTGAATCGGACGAGTTGGGAAGGCTGTTTTTTATTTAACTGGATGAGAAATTCACGCCAAAAAACATAAAAATTCGTTCGCAGATTAAAAGGAATTTCAATATCGGATGAAAACTCATTCGCAACAATCATCGCCGAACCGCCTTTTTCAATGTATTGATAAAGCATTTCATACTCGTATGAGTTGATTTGAAATTTATCGGCGATAATCAACAAGTTGTAATAAATATCTGTGGTGTCGGCGCATAAATCCTGAATGCTTTCGTAATTATGGCCATAACCTTCTTCCCAAGAAGAAGCCAGCATTTTATCCAAGGCGTAAGCGCCGAAAGGCTGTTTGTCCGTTGTGCTGAAAGTCGGATTCCACGAATACCGGATGTCGTTGTCTTTGTTCGACCAATACAACAGGAAGAACAAAGCAGCCATAAAAACGATATAAATTATTCTTTTTATCATCCGGTGATTTTTTTTATAAGTTCTTCACTTTCAGACTGAAATTCGAAAAAAATCTCTTTTCCCGCCACTCCCTTTCCGTAACGGAAATAGACAAATTCTTTCGACAAATCCCGGAACAAACTTTTCAATTTACTGTCCTGCATTTCATACGCATATTCGTTGACGGTTTTAAATGCCTCATACGCAATAAAACCTTTTTCGTGAAGCGCTTGCAAAGTTTTCAGATACTGCCGGCGGATGGCTTCGGCAAATTGTCCTTCCTTAACGGCCAACTCGATTAAACGGTCAAAATCCTGTCCTTCAATATCTTCATCTTCAATCGAATAAACTATTTTTTTCTTTTTGGAAACATAAAAAAGACCGGTTCTGTTTTTATAAAAAATCACCCCGACAATAACAATAAAAAGAAGCCCAATTGCCCATAATAGTACATTGAATGTATGAGAAGTTATCGTTCTGTTATATTTATCAGACATCCAACTATTAATCCAATCCAATATAATTTGGTAAAAGGACTTTTTTTCTTGTTTAATTTCGTAATAGTTGTAAAATTTTTGCTGCTTGAATTTGTTATAAGTCAGCGTATCCTGTTCAACCGGCTGCACTTCCAGAAATTCGTCCGGTGCATAAAACAACGAATCCACCGCTCCGTTTACCGAAACGAAACAACCGGAAAAGAATATCAATATGAGCAAAAGTTTTCTCACAGATTTTCAAATTCATCTACTTTGGATTGCAGGGAAACGCCTTGTTCGTTTTCTACAATTGAAAAGTATTGAAACGCTATGAAAATGAACATGACAGGATATGTCAATACATTCCCTAAAAGAGCAATAAATGCAAATATGAATGTCAGAATGCTGATTTCACCACGGGAGAAGAACATCGCTACAATTGAATTGGGAACAGAAAAAATCATACTTATAATAGCCATGACTATTCCCGATAATAAAAGCGTTACCACTACATTTCCCCAATTTCTGAATCCCATGCCAAAAGCAATTTTGATGGATTCCCAAATACCTGCTCCCGAAAAATAAGCGGGATAGTGCGCTAAAGCCAAAAAGGGACTAAAAATAAGTACAAAACCTAACAAAATAAGCACAACAAATAGCAGTATTATACCGAAGAAAGCCATTTCTTCTCCGAGAGTAATTCCGGAGAAAAACAGACTGATTATTACGGCGACAAAAGCAATGGCTACCACAATTATACTCCAAATAATCAAACCGATAAGGAAAGTTTTGGCACTCAAAGACATCATGCTGTTGTATAAATCACCCCAACCGGTTGACGAATCTAAATTTCCTTCATGATATTTTATCAAGACTGCGCCTGTCATTGCATTTAAGTAAATCATCAGGCTAACCATGCATATAAGATATAAGACGACAAAAAGCGGATTGGAAAATGTATTACCGGAATAAACGTTAGTGAACGAAGCTTGCTGGTAATACTGTAAAAAATATCCTCCGGCAATCGCCAGGGGAAGCGCTCCAATCAAAATGTTCTTATACAATATTTTCCAATTTTGTTTCAAGAAATCAACGGAAGCAGAAAAGCGTTCGCTTAAAGTTCGATTTTTGTAAAATTCAATTTTGTCCATGCTATAAATAATTGAAAGTTGATAATTAAAAATTATGCTGCATATTTTATTTTTCTTGGGTAATAAATGTAATAAAAAATTACGAACAACAGAGACAAAACAATGATTGTCAAGCGAATTGCATCGGGCAGTTCGGTATGTCTCGTAACGAACGATTCGAGGAAACCGGCAATCACAAAAACAGGAACTGTCCCGACAATGATTTTAGCGCCTCTTTTGGCGCTTCGTCGAAACGATTCCATTCGGGTATAAGTTCCCGGAAACAACCAGCCGTTTCCCATCGCAATGCCGGCGGCTCCGGCTATAATGATAGCGGATATTTCCAAAGTGCCGTGAATCCAAATCGTCAGGAAAGATTCCCTCAACAATCCGTGTTCATAAAAGAAATATTGAAAACAACCGACCATTATTCCATTGGTAACCAAATGATAAGCCGTTAAAATCGAAGTGAGGATTCCCGACACAAAAACGACAAAGGAAACCCACACATTATTTACAGTAATTCCCAAAAACATAACGCTTTCGTTCATGCTTCCGTAAACGCCCATCGGCTCTCCATCGGCTATATTCTGCAAAGTCATGTCCACATACCGGTCGCCCATAATGAGTCGGGGAAAATCTTCGTCATAAGCCGTTGAATAAATGCCGATAATCAGGCTTGCAACAAAAATCAGGAAAGAATACAACAACTCTTTTCGCGCTTCATACATGACTTGCGGCACTTCCGTTTTCCAATACGTAAAAATCCGTGAAAATTTTTCTTTTTTCTTCAAATTGATGTACTGATGCACTTTTGCCGAAAGATTGTTCAGATAAAAATGAATGCGCGAATTGGGATAATGCGATTGCGCGAAAGACAAATCATTGGTAAGGTCGATGTAAATGTCCGCCAAAGTGTCGGGCGATTGTTCTTTCAGATGCCTCAGACAATCATCATAGCGTTTCCACTTGCTTCTATTTTGACGAACAAAAACTACTTCTTTCATTTAAACACAGAGTTTCACCACAAAAGTAAAAAACTTTTTCACATTATCCAATTTTAACACTAACTTTCCTCTGAAAAAAGGCAGACACACAGGTCTGCTCCCTACAATTCTTTTATCTCGTATTTATTTTTGCCGATAAAAACAATGACTGCTGCTTTCAAATCGGAGCGGTTACCCAGACGGTGCGAACCGAGATACTGTTTTATCTGTTCCTCACCCTCTTTTTGCAATTTGGCAATTTCGTTAGGCTTAGCTTTGGTTTTGCAGTATTTCAACTCTAATATCCATTCCCATTTTACCTGAGGCAGTCGCGGGTCGCGTTGCAGATAAATATCTGTTCGGCCAGGAACGGTTTCGTATTCGCTCATCGGGACATAAATCTTGCTCATGAACAGATAAGCCAGCAGCAGCGCCTGAATGTATTTTTCATCGAAATGTTTCAAATCCTGATCGGAAAACTTACTGAAAGCATTTTTTGAAACATATTCGATAAACCGGTTGATATCGCCTTCCATTGCCGCCGCAATGATAGATTCATTCAACGGTTGCGACTGTATGGTCATCAGGGGCGAAGTTTCGTGCACCATACGCACGATATAGTCCCAATATAGCGTTTTGACGGAATAATTCGGTATCTCCAACCGCATTTGGTTCAGATAAGAGCCTTTGATGGTCAGCAGACCCATATAGAACAGCAGGGAAACAAATTGACTGTCATCTTCCAACATGTCAATGGGAAATTTTTGCAATAATTCGGAAACAATACCGCCCTCTTTCACAATTTGGAGCAGCGTTTCGCGATTGCTCTCGTTTTTGAACAGCCGCCGCAAACGTCCGTAATCTATTTGCATATTCAAATCGACAATGTTTTTGGGTGGTCCGTCATTTCTCAATATCTGTTCGAAAAAATAGAGTATCATCGCCGGATTATACACACAATGCTTCCCGTCTGCATTGAACAGATAGCCATCATAATAGGCAGGCATATCTATTTTGATGTGTTCAGGATTAACACCTGTTTCGCGCATCAGCCACTCTACCTCTTCCTGCGTGAAGCCCATCATCTCGTTGTATTTTGGCTCCATTGTCAGAACGACGGCAATATTGTAACCGCTTGTGAGGTCGTCGAGCATCACCGGCGAGATGCCTGTGATAAACGTACGGTTTACTATTGACGATTTGGCTGCATTTTTCAATTTCTCATAGAAATCACGTACTATTCCATTGGCGGCAATCATTGTTTTATAGATATCAGTCCCTGCCATATTGCCCATTGCAATCAAGTCGTTGGCAAAGTGGTCGTATTCGTCAATGATGACAAATATTTTTTTTCCTGCCGATTTTATGGCTTCAAAACCTATTTGAAGTGCACCGTTACCGGGACGTGTTTGATCTATTCTTTGTATAAGTGCAGCACTGTCGGGGATAATCGAGCGATAGGTATCAATGAAACTACGAATCGTTAGTTCCACACTATTCGAAAACGATTTCACAAACCCTTGTTCACTCGAAGTATCCAATCCTGAAAAATCGAACTGCAAAATAGCATACGAGTTTCTTTCAGGCGTAGGATGCTTGCCTATATACAAGTTGCCGAACAAGATTTCAAATTCGTTCGCTCGGTTGAGGTCATAATAATACCACAACGTCATAAAAAACAGACTCTTGCCGAATTTGCGCGGACGGATGAAAAACTGATTTGGATTGGCTTCTTTTTCCAACATTTCTATGTACATGGTCTTATCCACATAAGCATAGTTTTCAAGGATTATCCTTCTGAAATCCGAATTGCCATAAGGCAGCCGTTTAAATTTCGTATCCATCGCTTTTGGGGTTTTAAGCCACGAAGATAAACAAATTAATTGAAAATTGAAAATGCAAAAAAACAATCACTAACTTGATTTTTATTTTACACGCTTGGAATTACTTGATTTTTATGTAAATTTGTGCAATATTTTCAAAAATGAATGGAAACCATTGACGTCATAACAAGTCAGCACGTAACAATAAAATATCAGGCGGCAACCGTTGTTGAACGTTTGGCAGCTTTGCTGCTGGACTTCTTTTTTGCCGGCATCTATTTTTTTGCCGTCTCCTATACATTGTTTGAGATTGCAGACATAACGAATACATTGGACAATAAAACATTGTATATCACTATATTAATTCTATTTTGGCTGCCGGCTTTCGCTTATCATTTCCTTTTTGAATCGATGTTGGGCGGACGTACTCCGGGAAAAATGATATTGAAAATAAAAGTAACGAATATCGACGGTTCAACGCCGGGAATAGGCGCCTATTTTTTACGATGGATACTGATGATTATTGATTTTTACCTGATTTCTCCGGTAATCGGTGCGGCGTTTATCGTTTTTTCCAGCTATCACCAACGCATAGGCGACCTCGCTGCCGGAACGATTGTGATAAAAAACAACCAGTCGGTCATGCTTGATTTGGACAACAGTTATTATGATTTTCCCGACAATTATCAACCGACGTTTATCAATGTGGAGCGTCTGTCGGAAGGGCAAGCCGTTTTTATCATGAAACTGCTGATTGAACCCAAACAAAGTAATGCGGTAGAAAATTCGGTCACCGGCTTGGCAAATAAAGTAAAAACCATTTTAAATATAAATCCTCCAATGGAAGACCGCCGGTTTTTGGAAACCGTTCTTCGGGATTACAATTATTACGCATCATTAGGAATATAAAATATGGAAAATTTAACGAACAGGATTGACTTATCCGGCTTTTCGGAAAAAGTAGAAGAGTTAAAAACAAAAATCGCATCGGTTATCGTCGGGCAGGAACAAGGCGTCGATTTGGTTCTGACGGCGCTTCTGGCCAACGGACATGTATTGATTGAAGGTGTTCCCGGCGTTGCCAAGACGCTTTTAGCGAAGCTCACAGCCAAACTGATTGAAGCTGATTATTCCCGCATCCAGTTTACGCCCGACCTCATGCCTTCGGATGTTTTGGGCACTTCGGTTTTCAACCTGAAAACCGGCGAGTTTGAATTTCACAAAGGGCCTGTTTTTTCTGAAATCGTGCTGATTGACGAAATCAACCGGGCGCCGGCGAAAACCCAGGCCGCGTTGTTCGAAGTCATGGAAGAACGCCAGATTACCGTTGACGGATTTACCCGGAAAATGGGCGAACCCTACATGGTCATCGCAACGCAAAATCCGGTCGAACAAGAAGGTACATACCGGCTTCCCGAAGCGCAATTAGACCGTTTCCTGATGAAAATCATCATCAATTATCCGTCGCCCGAAGAGGAATTTACGATTCTGAAACGGCACAACGAAAACAATACGCTTACACTGCTAAACGATGTCAAACCCATTTTGTCGAAGAAAGAAATATTGAATTTCAAACAGTTGGTTAGTCAAGTAATTGTCGAAGACAGTCTTTTGAAATATATTTCCGACATTATTCTCGCCACGCGCAACAGTCCGGCCGTGTTCCTCGGCGCTTCGCCGCGGGCGTCCGTCGCCTTGCTGAATGCGACCAAGTCTTATGCGCTTCTGCAAGGCCGGGATTTCATCATTCCCGACGACATCAAATACATCGCCGTTCCGGTTTTGCAACACCGTTTGTTGCTTTCGCCCGAAACGGAAATGGAAGGTCATTCGGCAAGCACCATCATCAAAAGATTAATCGAAAAAATTGACGTACCCAAATAGTGTTCATTAACAAACGTTTATATATCGCCCTGCTTTTTGTCGTGCTTTGCTTCATTGCAAGCCTCAAAAGTCTATTGTTGTTCACGCTCGCACAATGCTTGCTGGTGGTTTTACTGCTTTTGTGCGCGTATGAAATCGCTGTCCTGTTTTTTTCTCCGAAAGATACGATTACTTGTGTCCGGGAATGTTCCGAACGCTTTTCCAATGGCGATGAAAATGAAATCAAGCTGCATTTGTCTTCCGGTTATGCTATTCCGGTGAAACTCGCAATCATCGACGAAATTCCGGCTATTTTCCAGCAACGCGACTTCTCATTCTCAATGAATCTCGAAAAACAAACCGCCAAAGTTTTGAAATATTCCTTGCGACCTGTCAAACGAGGTATCTACAAGTTCGGGAAAATCAACATCTTTGCAAGTACGCGAATCGGATTTATCAGCCGTCGTTTCAAAACCGGAGAGGCTTGTGACGTAAAGGTTTATCCTTCGTTTTTCTACCTGAAACAATACGAAATTCAGGCCTCATCCAATAAACTGAAACAAGCCGGTAACAAGCGAATCAAGAAAATCGGACAGCAGCTCGAACCCGACCAAATCAAAGATTACGTAAAAGGCGACGATTACCGGATTATCAACTGGAAAGCGACTGCAAGGCGTAACAAGTTGATGATAAATGTTTTTCAGGAAGAACGCGCACAAAATCTCTACTGCGTGATTGACAAGGGGCGGACGATGCAATCGGCATTCAACGGGATGACCTTGCTGGATTACTCCATCAACGCAAGTCTGGCGCTCGCATACGTGGCGATGTTGAAAGGCGATAAAACCGGACTGCTGACTTTTGAACGCCGATTCGACACCTTGATTTTGCCTTCCCGCACACCTCTGCAAATGAACCGGATTCAGGAAGCTTTGTATTTCCAAC
>BNTV01000097.1 GCA_025996865.1 Bacteroidia bacterium | reverse complement strand
ATGAATTCCCGGGCATATTCAAGCATATCATTTTGAGCGCCGAAGAAAATCAGAATCGGTTCTAAAAAAAGAAATGCAATGATGGAAAAAGAAATCCCCATAATCAAATTAAGCACGAAAACATTACCCAAAATGGTATTGGCGGTATCGTAATCCTTTTGTCCCATCCGAATCGACAACAGCGTAGAAGCGCCGACGCCCACCAACGAACCAAACGCTGCCGCCAGGTTCATCAACGGAAAAGTAATGGCCAATCCGCCCAAAGCCAAAGGCCCGACACCGTGACCGATAAATATACTGTCGGTAATATTATACAAGGAAGAAGCCGTCATTGCAATAATTGCAGGGACAGCGTATTGAGCCAGTAACTTGCCGATATTTTCGGTTCCTAAACTGACGGGTGTATTTTCATTTGTCATATTTTTTGTTTTGGAATTATGGGCAAAGGTAACAAAAATTCCGCTTTTAAATATATCTTTGCAGAAAAAATTAAAAGATATTATGAAACAAGTAATTATTTTCCTGTGCTTATGCTTTGCCGTATCGCAAATACAAGGGCAAGAAATTTCCCTGACCATACAAAATACGTCTGATAAAAAATGGGTGGACTGCGTAATAGAACTCTCTCCATCTCAACTGAAAAAACTTCCGTTTGGCAATTATAAAGTTGAAATCGACGGATTGGAAGCGCCGCTGGAAGTAATCACCAACTTGCAAGGGGAAACAAAAGCCGTTTTTCCGGTTGCCGCAATCAATCCTAAAGAAATCAAACGCGCAAAAATTGTGCCCGGACAAGCGGTAAAATATCCCAAGCGCACGTATGCCGAGCTGTCCCATAAAATCGGCGGTCATTTTGAAGGACACGAATACAAAGGTGATTTTTCGTGGGTGAAACCGAATTATTTGCGGGTTCCCGACAATTTTCGAGACCACGCCTACTATATTAAATATGAGGGACCGGGTTGGGAAAGCGACAAAGTAGCATTTCGTTTCTATTTGGACCAACGGAATGCCATTGATGTTTTCGGAAAAAAAACACCGGGTATCGTTTTGCCTTTTGTCGGTGTGGACAATTACGAAACCTACCACCATCCGGCCATCTGGGGAATGGACAATATGAAAGTCGGTTCGGCATTGGGAATCGGTAGTATTGCCGTGTGGGACGGAAAACAAGCCGTCCGGGTTGAAAAAACCGACAGCGTCGTTTGTTACATTCCGGCCGATGGAAAAGTCCGTTCACAAGTGATGACCAATTATTATGGTTGGGATGCCAACGGTACGAAATGTAATCTAAAATCCTTAATCAGTATTGACGCCGGTAGCCGATCCTCACACATCGAACTCTTGTCGGACAAAGAGATAAAGGATTTGGCAACCGGAATCAACAAAGATAAAAATGCCGAATTTTTCACGAATATCCACTCAAACAACGAATGGTCGTACATTGCCACCTTCGGCAAACAAAGCCTGAACGATGATAACCTGGGTCTGGCGCTTTTCGTCCGGACAAAACAAATTAAAACACTTACGGAAGACAGTAATAATCACGTCGTTATCCTTCTTCCGGAAAAAGGATATGTCGATTATTTCATCATGCCCGCATGGGAATCGGATTGGGAACCGGTCGTTACCAAAGATGATTTTTTGAAGTGTATCGAGGAAGTGATGAACCGGTTGAATCTGTCTGCTTTGAAAATCAGTTATTGATAATTTACTGGTGAAAGGTACAAGACGTAAAAATCTTTTGCTTTTTTATTGTGGTGACTATGTAAAATATCACTTGATATTCGTATTTGTCTTTTACAACTATCCGGTAAAAATTTCTTTCATCGGGATTGTCCTTCAAAGTTACGTACAATCGCAGATAGGAATTTGTACATTTTCAACTAAATTTGTATTTTTGCATTTCGTTATCAAAAACGAAAAAAACCATAAACAACAAAAAAAGGAAAAATTATGTACAACGCAGATGAACAATTTGAAAAATTGGGGCTGACCTTGCCGCCGGCTCCGAAACCCTTGGGTGTATATAAACCTACGCTTATCGTGGACGGTAAATATTTGTATCTGTCGGGACATCTACCCGTACAAAATGACGGTTCGTTGATTATCGGACGTATCGGCAAAGAGATGGACATGGAAGCCGGGAAAAAAGCCGCCCAACAAGTTGGTTTGACCATGTTGGCTTCGATAAAAGCAAGTCTCGGCAGTTTGAATAAGGTAAAAAGGATTATTAAAACCTTCGGAATGGTGAATTGTACGCCGGATTTTGAAAAACACCCGTACATCATCAACGGATGCAGCGAGTTGTTTGCTGCCGTTTGGGGCAGTGATAATGGCGTCGGCACACGGAGCGCCGCCGGTTTCGGTTCACTTCCCGACAATATTCCGGTAGAAATAGAAGCGATATTTGAATTGGAAGAATGATGGATTCCATTCTATGCGTTTGTAATTATTTGTACAACATAGACATCTTCGAATCCGCCGGCCGTTTTTTTCCAGGCTTTCAATAATCCGCATTGCTCGTATCCGCAAGCGGTGAATAATTTGAAACTGGAAATATTGCTTTCCGGAATATAGGCAAACAATTGATTCAGATGCAAAACCCGGAAAGCATATTCTTGGATAAGTTCAAGAATATGCTTCCCAAAACCTTTATGGCGATAGGCTGTATCCAGCAAAATTCCAATCCCTGCCCGCAAATTAATCGGGTCATAATCGTATAAATCAATGGTACCCATAGATTTGCCGGTCTTTTTATCCACTGCCACTAAGCGCAGTTGCTTACATTGAACAAGGTCGTTCATCGAACTGATCAAATAATCGCGCAAGGCAAACTTGGAATACGGCGCTAAAGTCGAGCCGTATTTCCACAGTTCGGAATCGTTTTCCCAACGGTACAAATCGTCCAAATCTTCGGGTTCCAGCGCCCGTAAGAGAAGATTTTCATTTTCCAGATAGGCCATTTGTTATTTTTGGGACAAATGTAGGAAAAAAATTTCATATCGTGTTCAATATAAAACGGCTAAATCTTTTTCCGGATATTTTTTATTTTTTCATTATTCATGCGAATCAAGGGTTAAAAATAAGATAAAAGAAATCGGCGGCAATTTTACCAAAGATGTGTAAAAGCAAACCTTTTGTAGAGCGGACTTTCGATGCTCTTTGAATAGTTGTTTTTTCATTCAGCCAATTATAAAAAGACTCAATAGGTTGCCTGACAGAAGATAGTTCGCTATTATTACTGTGTCGTTGGCAATCATATTTGAGTTCCGTCTCATAAAGATTACAAACGTAAAGATATGTTAAAATAAGTTTATTTTGTTTATCATTGGGGATCATATTCATGGTGTAAATTAGTAGGTTTTTTTTCACTAAGATACTGATTTCCAGTGATTTTACAAAATATTTTATCACTTATTTTACTGGTATTTAGAGTTTTAACAAATTAAAAATAAACGAGGGTTTCAACCCTTGATTCGCATGATTCAAAAATAGTGGTAACTTTGCAAGGTGAAAAAACGAAAATTGTAATTTAATAAGATTACTTTGGAAACAGACAGCGATAAAATATTATTGGCAGCGCTTCGTGAAGGGAAGGAAAAGGCTTTTGATATGATTTTCCAAAAGTATTTTAGAAGTATTTACCAATTCGTCTGTCAAAATTGCAGAAACAAAAAGAATGCCGAAGAACTGACTCAGGATGTGTTTGTGATTTTGTGGCAAAACAAGGAGACGCCAATTGATTCGCTGAAAGGTTATCTTTACGCTGTCGCCCGAAATATTGTTGTCAATTGGACGCGACAGAACGTCAACCGGCAACTTTTGGAAATTTTGATAAACGAACAACGTGTCTTGGCGGATAAATCCGATTTAAGCGAAAAATTAACCTTCGAACGTTTGTTGTCCATGGTGCACAAAATAGCACAATCCATGCCCAAACGCAGGTTTGAGGTTTACCAAATGCGATGGGTCGAAGGTTTATCCCGCAAAGAAATCGCACAACGCATGGGTATCAGCATTACAACCGTAGATATTCATTTGCACAAAGGTATTGAATACCTGCATTCAGCCATGTCGAAATTGGGATACAAAGTAAACTTGCCGCTGCTATTCATTATAACAACAAGTTATTATACATTATAACTAACTATTTACGCTTTCATGTGATTAATTTGTTTTTTATAGAACCATGGAACCCGCAACAAGTTCATGCTCTTTGGTGCAACTTTTGTATGCGGGTTTCGTGCAATTTTAATTTTCAAAGGTCAATTGTTCTATCCTGCAACCAACCTCTTTTCCACTGAATGCGATGCCCAACAGAATGACTTTCCGGTCAAGAAACGGCTCATAATAGCGTTTTTTACGGATTTGCGTGATAGCGTGGTCAAGCAGGGTATCCGGTTTTGTGGCGACGTGGTATTTCAACTCTGCCACTACCGCTAATCCTGGTTGCTGCAACACCGCATCTATACGCCCCCGGTTGGCAATCTTTTCTCTTTGAATATTGAAACTGAGCATGGTCATCCATACCTGAAACAGGATATGATAACGGGCTTCATTTTCTACATTTTCTGCTTCCGCTTTGGCTTTGTTTCTCGGCTTGGATGCTTTTAAAGTGTAGGGAACGTCGGCAAGCATCTTACGCATATTATTCGCAAAGCCTTCTGCATCAAAATTAAGTATCTGTCGCAGCATTTCTTTTCCAAGTGTTCCCAACTGTTCCACAGGGTATTGAGTGAATGCGCTTAACAGATGCTTCATCAACGACTCTCTCACTTCAAGATTGGGAACTTCAAGCGTGTATAGAGAATCTCCGTCAGTCATTTTTTCGTCTTTGACAGTCAGATAGCCTGTCTGAAATAATAAGGGAATATCCTCAAGCGCATCGGGGGCATAACTGATTAAAGCCGAAGAATCAGCAATAACAGGTTCTAATACCGTTTTGGCAAGACCGTGTTCTTTGAGCCGGTTGATAAGAAAAGTGGGCGTGCCTGTTTCAAACCAGTAATTGGAAAACTCACTCTTGCTAAAAAACATCAAAGTAGCAAACGGATTGTAAACCGATGTCTTGCCATCCCATGTATAACCATCGTACCACCTGCGAATGTAGTAAAGTAAATCCTCCCGTGTCATCTCCAAATGAGATGCCGTTTCGTCAATATATTCCGAAAAATCACCTTCCAGTTCTTCCTGTGTATAGCCACAGATAGAGGCATATTTATCGCTCATTGTAATATCATTCATATTCAATACCGAAAATATTGACACTTTGGCATTCGTTACGCCGGTCAGCAAAACAAATTTCAGGTGGTCGTCGCTTCCTTTCAATACCACGTAAAATTCCTGAAGAAACGCACGAATATCTGCTGCTTCCGTCATGCCCATCGAATCCAGTATGGGTTTGTCGTATTCGTCAATCAGCACCACTGCTTTTTTGCCTGTTTTACGGTGCAATAATTCTATCAATTCGGAAAAAATGCTGGATGCGTATTTTGAAACAAGGCTTATGTCATATAAATTAGCCTGTCGTTTCAGAAATGTTATCATGTCTTCTTCCATCTCCTCTTTGCTCCGATGTTTGATACTTGTCCAGTCTATCCGTATTACCGGATATTGTTGTGTCCAGTCCCATTTGTCGTAGATGTAAAGCCCCTCAAAAAGCGTTTGATTGCCTTTGTAAAGTTCTCCCAGCGTACTGATAAGTAGTGACTTCCCAAAACGGCGCGGACGCGAAAGAAAAACAATATTGGAACTTGTAAGTTGATGTATCTCTTTCGTTTTATCAACATACAAGTAACCTTCGCTGCGCAATTTCTCAAACGATTGTATCCCTATCGGTAATTTTTTCATGACCTCTGGTTTTAAAATACCTACGAAGATAAACAAAATAATTGAAAGCAAAAAGAAATTCTAAATTTTTCAGTCTCGACAACTATCTCATAATTGTTACTGACGACTAAAAAGCGCGGTAACAACAAGTTTCCGGAAATGAGCGATAATATAAAGGTAACAATAATTTACGCTCAAATCAAAGAAGACGAGTGGTGGGACAGAGCAAACACAATGCCTTGTCTCTACGAAAAAAATTTCCTACCTTTGTCGGATTAGAGCAAGCAATATGCGAATCGAACAAAATTATTCTTTACTGAAACACAATACATTTGGTTTGGATGTTAAAACCAAATATTTTGTAGAATACGAAAATGAAGCTGATTTACAAGCGCTTTTCCGTGACGAATATTTTTTCTCCCAACAGTTTTGGCACATCGGACAAGGCAGTAATTTGCTGTTTCTCGGTGACTTCGATGGGATTATCATACATTCTGCCATTCAGGGTGTGGAGAAAATAAAGGAAACGGCCGGTTTTGTATGGTTAAAAGCCGGAGCCGGAACGGATTGGGATTCGTTTGTGGCCTATTGCGTGGAAAACGGATGGGGCGGCCTTGAAAATCTGTCTTTGATTCCGGGAGAAGTCGGCGCGTCGGCCGTTCAAAACATCGGCGCTTATGGAGCGGAAGCGGCTGAGTGCATTGAGGAAGTACATGCTTATTTCCTTGAAACAGGCGAAAAAAAAATTTTTTCCAATGCCGAATGTGCATATTCTTATCGCCACAGTTTTTTTAAAGAACCGGAAAACAAAGGAAAATATTATATTACCTACGTGGTTTATAAATTATCCAAAAAACCGGAATTTCGGTTGGATTATGGAAATATCCGGGAACATCTTGCAGACAAACCGGTGAATTTAGATACTGTAAGACAAGCGGTTATTGCCATTCGCGAATCCAAATTGCCCGACCCGAAAAAAACAGGCAATGCCGGCAGTTTCTTTGTGAATCCCTACATTTGCATAGCGCATTACGAAGGTTTGAAAAAACACTATCCCGATATGCCTCATTATCCGGTCAATGACGAAGTTGTGAAAGTGCCTGCTGCCTGGTTAATCGAACGGTGCGGATTGAAAGGAAAAACCATAGGCGGGGCTGCGGTGCATGAAAAACAGCCTTTAGTTATTATCAATCAAGGAAATGCAACCGGACAGGATATTGCGGATTTAGCCGCTGAGATTTGCAGGGCCGTTAAAGAAAAGTTTTTTATTGACCTTTCTCCGGAAGTCAATTTCATATAAGAACTTGTTTATGGAAAAATGGAGGATTTTTTTGAAAATACTTTTTATCAGCTTGGGAGTGGGTTTTACCGTATCCGGGATTATTTTCTTCTTCGCATACAATTGGAACGATTTGGATAAGTTTCTCAAAATCGGTCTTATGCAACTCTTGTTGGCGGGTTCGGTAGCGGTCGTGTTGCATCCCAAAGTTTCCTTCCAAACACGACAAATTGTTCTGACCGGCGCCTCTTTGTTAGTGGGTGCATTATTTGCGGTCTTCGGACAAATCTATCAAACCGGCGCCAATGCTTACGATTTCTTTTTGAATTGGACGATTTTCATCGCTTTGTGGGCGATTATTTCCCAATTCCCTCCTTTGTGGCTGATATTCATCGCTTTAATTAATACCACTTTTATGTTGTATTCGCAACAAGTAGCGGATTGGATGGAAGTTTTTGTTTACACCATACTTTTTCTTTTCAACAGTGTATTGGTAATATTATTCCTCTTTTTTTCCAAAAAGAAAAAATATATCCGCGTACCGAATTGGTTTTTATATGTCATTGCATTAGCGGCAGTTTGTTTTTCGATTTTCGGATTTATTTACGGCACAGATATGAATTCCGGAGGAGCCGGGTCATTTGAGATATTGATTTTCCTTTCCTTATTATTATATCCTTTGGGAATCGGATACGGATTGAAAGTTAAAAACGGGTTTTACTTAGTGATTCTCTCTCTTAGCATCCTATTGATTATTATAACTTTATGGTTGAAATATATAGAAGGCGACGATAGTGGGATACTTCTTTGCCTGTTTATTATCATCAGTGTTGTCGGGTTAATCGCCGCTTTTGTTCACCTTCAAAAACAATGGAAAAATGAAACGTGAAGAAAATATCCTCATCAAAATACTGTCTATTGTCGGCGGATTTTTGGTTATGTTAGCGATACTGGGGCTTCTTACCCTTGCCGGATTGGCTAAATCCAAGACAGAGATGTTTGTTTTCGGAATCGGATTCGTTGTCGGGGCTATCGGATGCAACAAGGGTTTAAACAATTTGCTATCCGATGCATTGAGTATTCCTGCTTTTGCCGGCGGATTACTGTTGATTGGCATTTCCGGCGTGGAATTTGATTGGCATGGAAACGGTATTTGCTTGATTTTCATTATTATCGCTCTTTGTAGTTTATGTATTGTTCAAAGTTATATTTTTTCTTTTGTTTCCGTATTGGTATTGACCGGAAGTGTATTGTCGCTAATCTTAATTAATGAAGCATACGACTGGATTTTTATTTACAATTCGGTTGCAGCAGGTGCGGTAACCTGCCTTTTCCGAACTGAAAACCAATGGCTTACAAAAGATTCGAAATTTTCCCGATTATATAATCCACTCCGGAGCGGATTAGTATTATCCTTTCTCGTCGGATTGTTTTTAACCGGTAAAGAAGGAATTATTCCTTTAGAACCTGTTTGGATCTGGCTTTCGGCGGTGGTTCCGGCTGTGGTGATACTTTGTTTCACTTCCAATCTACTCCGGCTTTTCCGGGTCAAGTCTGTTTGGAACAAAAGCGTCGTATATTTTATTACTGTTTTACTGTTGGGAGTAACCGCTTTTTCTCCTGCGCTTTCAGGTACGTTTCTGATTATCCTGCTGAGTTTTCATGCGAATTATAAAAGCGGATTAGGGTTAGGTATTATTTCGTTTATTTACTTTATCATACAATATTATTACGACTTGCATTTTTCTTTGTTGGTCAAATCGGGACTTTTGTTTTCGTCCGGGATTCTGTTCATTGTATGTTATCTGTTATTCACTCATAAAAAAGCAAAAGTCAATGAAAAAATATAAATGGATACTTATCCTTTTCAATTTAATCGTATTGTTTGTGTTTTTCAACCGTTCGGTGATTGAAAACGAATATATATTGAAAGAAGGGAAATTGGTTTTGTTGGAATTGGCTCCGGTGGATCCGCGTTCACTGATGCAGGGCGATTACATGGCGTTAAGATACAAAATAGCCGGCGAATTAGATAGTATTCCTTTCCTGCGCGGTTATTGCGCGGTGAAGTTGCAAGCCAACGGAATTGTAAGCGCCATACGGCTTCAAGAGCATAAAACGCTTGTGGCGGCAGACGAACAGCTGATTCAATATACGAAAACCGGTTATCACCATTTGAATATCGGATCCGAATCGTTCTTTTTTCAGGAAGGGGAAGCGGAGAAATATGCCGGCGCCAAGTACGGGGGATTGAAAGTGGATAAAGACGGAAATAGCTTGTTGATAGGTCTTTACGATGAAATATTAAATAAAATAGAATAAAGGACATCCGTATGAAAATACGATTTTTAGGCACAGGAACTTCCACCGGCAATCCGGAAATGGGTTGTCGGTGCGAAGTTTGTACTTCCCGCGACAAACGGGATCAACGGTTTCGCGCATCGGTATTGATTGAAACAGAAGGGAAAAAGATTTTGATTGACTGCGGTCCCGATTTCAGGATGCAGATGTTGAAAACATTGGAAACCGATTATTTTATGCATTTGGACGGTGTTTTGGTGACCCATGAGCATTATGACCATGTGGGTGGTTTGGATGATTTGCGTACTTTCGGTCGTGAAAAAGCTGTTAGAATTTACACCGAAGACTATGTGGCAGAGGCAATTCGCACACGTATGCCTTATGTCTTCGAGGAACATAAATATCCGGGTGTTCCCAATTTGGAGTTGCATACGATTGAAAATAAGCCGTTTTTTGTTTCAGGCATAGAAATAATTCCGGTTCGTTTGATGCACGCTAAACTTCCGATTTTCGGATTCCGAATCGGAAATTTTGCTTATCTGACCGATCTCAAAACAATTCCCGAAGAGGAATATGATAAATTACAAGGCCTTGATATTTTGGTCATTAATGCGTTAATGCCCAGAGAACACATTGCTCATCAAAACATCGAACAGGCTTTGGAACAGATCCGGAAAATCAATCCGCATCATGCTTATTTGACTCACATGTCGCATCGGTTCGGACTTCATGCCGTAATGGAAAAAACGTTGCCCAAGAATGTCTCTATTGCTTTTGACGAAGAAGAAATACTATTAATTTAATTCCTGAAAACAGAAAATAATTAAAAAATTTATTCTATATTTGTAGTCGGAAAATAATTAAAATAATCAAAAATATATGAAGTTCATTGTATCAAGTAGTTCTTTATCAAGCCATTTACAAGTAGTCGGCAGAGTTATTGCTTCTAAAAACACTATCCCCATTTTGGATTGTTTCTTGTTCGAGTTGCATGAGAATCGATTGACTATTACCGCGGCAGACAGTGAAACGCGCATGATTACTTCGCTCGAAGTGCAAGAAGCCGGTGGTTCGGGTGTATTTGCCATACCCTCCAAAAATTTGTTGGATTCTTTGAAAGAGTTGCCGGATCAACCGGTTACTTTCGACATCAATGACGAAACATTGGAATTGTTCGTTTATTACGAAAACGGCAAATATAATTTCATAGCCGAACATGGCGATGAATATCCCCAAGCGAAACCGTTACGCGAAGACGCCGCTAAAATTATGATTCCGGCCGAACATTTGCTGACGGGTATCAGCCGGACTTTATTCGCTACGGCAGACGACGATTTGCGTCCGGTAATGAACGGAATTTATTTCGATATTTCCGGCAGCGATATTACTTACGTTGCTTCCGACGGTCATAAATTGGTGCGTTACAAGGATTTTTCGGCCAAAGGCCACGAACAGACTTCTTTTATCCTTCCCAAAAAACCGGCTAATTTGCTGAGAACCGTACTCCCGAAAGAACTCGGAAGTGTTACGATCGGTTTTGACGATAGCAATGCGTATATCCAATTGGGAAAAATTGAAATCATTTCCCGCTTGATAGAAGGACGTTATCCGAATTATAACGGCGTGATTCCCAAGGGAAATCCGTATAAAGTCACGGTCGATCGCTTGCTGTTTACAAACGCTTTGAAGCGGGTAACGGTTTTCGCCAATCCAACCAGTTCGCTTGTTAAACTGAGTGTTTCATCCGATGCGGTTATTGTTTCGACTCAAGACATTGATTATTCAACTTCAGCCGATGAAAAAGTGGCTTGCGTTTACGACGGCGAACCGTTAAGCATCGGTTTCAAGGGAACTTATCTGATTGAAATTCTGAATAATATTCCTTCGTCGGAAGTGGTTTTGGAATTGGCTGATCCTTCTCGCGCCGGTCTGATGTTACCTGTTGAAAATGAAGAAAATGAAGACCTGCTGATGTTGCTGATGCCGATGATGCTGAACGATTAATATAACTTAATAACTAAAAACTAAGAACTAAGAGTTGACAGATTTTTAGTTTTTAGTTTTTAACTCAATAAGAAGGTGAAATTAAACTTAAAGAATCCCCTCGTTTTTTTCGATTTGGAAACAACGGGAACCAATATCGTTTCAGATAGGATTGTCGAAATATCCTATCTGAAAATTTTTCCTAACGGAGACGAAGAGAGCAGAACCCGCCGGATTAATCCGGAAATGCCGATTCCTCCACAAGTGACGGCTATTCATGGTATTACCGATGAAGATGTAAAAGATGCTCCTGTTTTTAAATCGATTGCCAAATCTTTAGCTTCGCAAATCGAAGGTTGCGATTTGGCAGGATATAATTCCAACCGGTTTGATATTCCACTCTTAGCCGAGGAATTTTTGCGGGCAGATGTGGACGTGGATTTGATGAAACGGAAATTTGTAGATGTTCAAACGATTTTCCATAAAAAAGAACAACGGACTTTGGAGGCTGCCTATAAGTTTTACTGTAGCAAGGATTTGGAAAATGCTCACTCCGCCGAAGCCGACACCAAGGCTACTTATGAAGTCTTGCAATCGCAATTGGACAGATACCCTGATTTAGTGAACGATGTTCAATTTCTTTCCGAATATTCTGCGTTTACCAACAATGTGGATTTTGCCGGAAGGATTATTTACAACGAACAAAAGAAGGAAATCATCAATTTCGGGAAATACAAGGGGCGTTTGGTGGAAGAAGTGTTTCGCGAAGATCCGGGTTACTACGGTTGGATTCTCCAAGGCGATTTTCCTTTATATACCAAGAAAGTTTTTACTACGATTAAATTACGGTCGGCGTTTAATAAATAAAGCAAAAGGCAAAGAAAATGCTTATCATTCATTCCTTTGCCTTTTTTCTATGGTACCACGGTTAATTATTTTTTCAATTTCGCGTACAAAATATAATTGTTATCGTTGTCTGTGATTGAATTTTTGAGTTTTGTCAATTTTGCGCGTAATTCGGTAGTTAATTTTTTATTGGTGTCCAGTGTTTTTTCCAACTCATCCTTCAAATTTCCCGGATCAACGTTACAAACATAATATTCGTCGTTAAAACGGAAAATAGGATAAGTGATTTCGACATTTCCAAGAAAATCATTTTCCAATTTGAAGAAAGACCCTTTCAAAGTATTTTTATCAATGATGTAAAACCGGTTATTTTGAGTAGTCGTAAGATGTTCCGTTATTTTTTTAGGTTCCGAAAACTCTCCCATGAAATAATTGGGTAATTCAGAATAAAAATGGATTGTTCGTTCTCGATTCTTAAAATCTAAGGTAAACAAAGGGATCAATTTATTTTGAACTGTATTATAACGGTAAATAGAGTCGGCTCTGGGCACAAAAGAGAAAATAAAGAAATCGAAATTATTATTGGTTTTAAAAGCAGAGACCTCATTACTGAAATCCGGAGTTAGCGCAATTGGTCCGGGAGCGATGGATTTTAATAATTTTCCATCGGTTGTTTGTTGCCAAACAACAGCCGGAGCACCTGTAAACGGAAGTACGGAAACGATGACCGTACCGGCTTTGGTATCGACATTGAATTTTCCCTTAGGCGCTTCGTTGCATAGAGGGATCGGATCTAAAGCTTTTCCATTCAGGTCATAAACCAATATTTTCCTGGTTTGCCAAGGCAGCAGATAAATCCGGTTGTTGAGTTCGTCTATTTGTTGGTCATAAACGTTTCGGTACTCATTGGGACCTTGTCCGAAGGCGCCGATATTGTTGAGAAATTTTCCGGTTTTTTTATCAAATAATTTATAAGGAATTTGCTGTTCCCCTTTTACCAAGATATAGTTATCACTGATTTCCACATTAGTTTCTTTAACCAATGCGGCATCGGCATCATCCAATTTCAGGATTTGCAGTTCTTCGGTAAGTTCACTCAATGGAATCGTAATCGTTTCATTCAGAAGTGTACGGTCGCATACCGTCAGTTCGTTTACCTTTTTGGCTACTTGTTTGCTTTTCGCTAAAGATTTAATTTGAGAATAGCCTGAAACAGTAAATGCAAGTATTATACATACTGTGATTGTCATTTTCAAACTTTGATTCATGATATTTTTTGTTTTAGGGTAAATTAATTTGACAAAATTAAGGGGTATTGCTTTTTTTAGCAAAAAAACAGGCGGACAAATTAAATAATATATCTCACTTATTATTAGTTATTTAAAAATTAATGGTATTGTTTATTAACGGACAAATAAATTAATACTCCAATAAAAAATCATCTAAATCAATTAAATTATCGGATATTTTAAACTTTTCCTTTTTCATCCGGGTTTTTCGTTTGGTAATTCCGGCTTTGGATATACAGTAAATATCGGCTAAATCTTGCATGGAAACATTGATTTTTAGCAGGCAACAAAACCCGATATCTTCCGGGGATAAAACAGGGTATTCTTTTTTCAAGCGGGTAGCAAATCCGTTGAACAATGCGTTGACGGTTTGGATTAGCTCGTCCCAATCCGGTTCTTCCAGACTGATTCTTTTGTGGGGTGATTCTTTGGAATAGTTACTTCCAACATCCACTAATGATGGGATTTTTTCAGAAACAGCCATTTTCCGGAAGAGGGATTCTCGTAAAACCGCCGCTTTTTCACGCAGTTGGCTCAGTTCGTTTTCTTGTTTTAGCAAGCGGTTTTCATGTTCGGCGATTTTAGCTTGGTCTTTCAATGTTTGTTCTCGTTGTTGCTGTTCCCGGATTCTTTTTTTCTTTTTTTCCTCAGAGTAAAAAATCCAAAGAATAATGGCAGCAATGGTTATCAGAAAACTGATAGAAAGCAGGTAAAAGTCCCTTCCTTTTTTGACCAATTTCAATTCATTGTTTTCATTTTTAAGTTGTTCTTCTCTGTATTGTTGTGATAATAATTCCAAATTGATATGGTCTTCTTCTTTTTCAAAAAACGCTTTGTGGTTGAGCAATTTATATAAAGCCAAATCATAGTTTCCCGTAATTTTATACAAATCGGACAAATGTCGGTAAGCGATGATAGTAATGTGATTATTTTCAGCTGATTCTATGGTTCGTTCCAAATAAATCCGGGCGGAATCCGTTTCATTGATGGCAAGGAATATACGTGCTTTTGTCAGGTTGAACAAAGAAATATCTTTTCTGTTCGCCCTGTAATCAATGCTTAAATCAACATATTCAAGCGCTTTTTCAAATTCATTGTTGGATAGCAGCATGTTGGATATGTCGTTGAATAAATTGCTGACAAATTGTCCTGAATTTTCTCTCATGACGGCGATTTCTCCAGCTTTTTTGTAGTAGGACAATGCAGAGTCCACCGCATGAATTTGTGCATAAATCGCTCCTGTTTGTTTGTAATAATAAGGTGCATTGATGGTATCCCGTTCATTCGAATAGTACAAGGATTTCTTAGAGAAATTCAAAGCATTTTCATAATCATTTTTATTCCGGTAGCATTGAGAAATCAGATAATTACAATAGGCCTGATCCCGATATTGTTCGTTTTGGGATGCTATCTTGTTCAATTCGGAAAACCGGTGGATGGCTTCATCGGGTTTGCCCAGATTCAAACTGATACGACCCGACAGAAATAACGTGTTTTTCAAGTGGACAGTATCTTTCGCCTGTCGGTAATAATCCATTGAAATATTGTTCAAAGAATCTGCTAATTGCCATTGCATAAATAAGTTAATTACGCATATAGCTTTTATGCGACAATATTTGGCTTGTTGCTCTCCCGATAATTTTTGGGGATGTGAAATCTCATCCAAGATCAGGTTGGCGCTGTCGATATGGGTTTTCATAGCTTTCTCGGCTTCCGACAATAATGCGTCGGTTGGTTTCCATTGACAATTGCAGAGGAAAAAAAACGGCAGATAAAGTATCAGATAAACAAGTCCTTTTCTGTTCATAATTATTCAATTGTCCCGGTTTATAATTTGATTTCTAACCGTACAACATTCTCCACATGGTGGGTATGCGGAAACATATCCACCGGCTGGACTTTGCTTACGCGGTATTTTTGTCCGAGCAGATTCAAATCACGGGCCTGAGTTGCCGGATTACAACTGACATACACAATTTTATGCGGTTCTGCCGATAGAATCGTTTCAATCACATCGTCGTGCATGCCGGCACGGGGCGGGTCGGTGATAATCACGTCCGGACGACCGTAAGTCTTTATGAATTCGTCGTTTAATATATCTTTCATGTCGCCGGCAAAAAATAGCGTATTGTCGATTCCGTTGATTCCGGAATTGATTCGCGCGTCTTCAATCGCTTCGGGAACATATTCGATGCCAATCACTTGCCTTGCGTTTTTTGCTATGAAATTGGCAATCGTTCCCGTTCCGGTGTAGAGGTCGTAAACCAATTCATTTCCGGTCAGTCCGGCAAAATCGCGGGCTATTTTGTATAAATTGTAGGCTTGTCCGCTGTTGGTTTGATAAAAAGATTTCGGTCCGATTTTGAATTTCAGGCCTTCCATTTCTTCGTAAATAAAACCGTTTCCTTTGAAAACATGGATTTCCCGGTCGGTGATGGTGTCGTTGGCTTTTTCGTTGATGATGTAAATGAGCGAGGTAATCGCGGGAAACATTTCGGCAATATGATTCAACAAAGCATCTCTTTTCTCTTTTTCATCTTCGAAAAATACCATAATCAGCATCACTTCTCCGGTTGAAGAAGTTCGGATGATAATGTTTCTCAACAAACCGGATTGGTTTCGCAGGTCGAAAAAAACATAACCGTTTTGCAAAGCAAAAGATTTGATTTCGTTGCGGATTTGATTGGAAATATCGTCTTGCAACCAACATTTGCGAATGTCCAGCACTTTATCGAACATGCCGGGAATGTGGAATCCCAGAGCATTCCGGTTTTCGATGGCGGCGCCGGACCGAATTTCTTCTTCGGTCATCCAACTTTTGTTGGAAAAGGTAAATTCCAGTTTGTTGCGATAAAATTGCGTTTTTTCCGAACCGAGTATCGGCGTTATTTCCGGCAGTTCGATTTTCCCGATACGGACAAGATTATCAACGACTTGTTGTTGCTTGTACCGGATTTGTTCAGCGTATGGAAGGATTTGCCATTTGCAGCCGCCGCATACGCCGTAATGTTCGCAAAAAGCTTCCGCTCGTTGAGGAGAATATTCGTGGAAATGAACGGCTTTTCCTTCCGCATAGCTGTTTTTCTTCCGTGTCGGTTGGATGTCAACGACATCGCCGGGAACTACAAAAGGAATGAAAATCACTAAATCGTTGTATCGCGCGATGGCTTTTCCTTCGGCGGCAATTCCGGTGATAAGTACTTTTTCCAGAATGGGTAATTGTTTTTTATTTTTTGCCATGGGTTTATTTTTTTACCATGAAGTTACGCGGAGGTAATTTCACGGAGTGGCGTGGAGTTTTGTTTTGAGGAGTGACAATAGTATGTAACAGATGATTGTCAGGCTGATGCCGAGAAAATGGAACAGGACTGTCAAAACAATGGCAATGCCGATTAACAGATAGGCCCATTGATTTTTTTCCCATGAATAGCTTTTGAATTTCAATGAGAACATGGATAATTCGGATATCATCAACAAACAAAAAGTAAGAATTGAGATTAAAATAACAATGCAAATCGCTATTTCGTAACCTTTTACAAAAGGAATAATTGCCGGAATCAATGAAACCCAGAAAAGGGCATTGGCCGGAACGGGCAAACCCAAAAATGAATCTTTTTGCCGGGTATCGATATTGAATTTTGCCAATCGCAACGCAGAAAAAATCGGAATCAGAAACGCAGTATAGGGAAGGAAAGTTGTTTCAAAAAATGTTCCGGTCGAAACGGTATTTAAAAACGAGAAAACCACAAATCCCGGCGCCAATCCGAAGCTGATAACATCGGCTAAGGAATCCAACTGTCCGCCAATGGGGGAAAAAGCTTTCAGCAAACGGGCGCTGAATCCATCCGAAAAATCGAAAATCGCCGCTAAAACGACAAACAGAAATGCACCGAAATAATTGTTGTATTCCAATGTCATGATACACGACAGGCAGCCCGCAAAAAGGTTCAGACAAGTGATAATATTCGGAATATGTTTCATTCGAATCGTTAAATTTGGGCAATAAGTGTCTGATTCCCTTTCACTCCCGCATCCAATTCGACTTTAACGTCTGTATGCAACGGTAAGAATAAGTCCACCCGGGAACCAAATTTTATAAAACCCATTTGTTGATTAATCCGGCATTGTTCGCCGCCTTTTACGTAAGTCACAATGCGTTTAGCCATGGCGCCGGCAATTTGTCGTACCAAGACTTTTTCGCCGTTATCCAATTCGATTACAATGGTTGACCGTTCGTTTTCGATACTTGATTTGGGCAAATAAGCCGCCCTGAACCGGCCATTTTGATGTTTGTATTCAATAATTTTCCCATCGCAAGGAATCCAGTTGATATGTGCGTTGAACAAACTCATAAAGATGGAAACTTGCAGCCGTTTATCATGAAAATACTCGTTTTCATCCACTTCTTCCACAACGACTATCGTTCCGTCGGCAGGAGCGATAATCATACCCGGTTGATGGTTTTTAAAAACCCGGTTCGGACTACGGAAAAAATTAACAATCATAGCCGCAATACCTACCGTAAGTAGTAGAAAGAAATAAAAAAACAATGTTTTGCTTGCCACCCGGTACAATATAAGATTGGCGAGTATCAATACCCCGAATGTATAAAGAATTATTGTATGACCTTCTTTGTGAATTCTCATGCTTTGATATTGCATTTACGCATGCAAAGGTAAGATATTATTTTAAATTCCGGATAAGTTGTTAAATGATTTTTACTTTTTGATACCCGTCTTTTGACAGGATTTCACAAATTTTACTCCTGAAATCGCCTTGGATAATAATTTCTCCGTCTTTGGCAGAACCGCCGACTCCACATTTTACTTTCAGCCATTTTCCCAAATTCTGCAAATCTTCGTCTTTTCCAATGAATCCGGTAATTAAAGTCACTTTCTTGCCTCCACGATTCCGTTTGTCCAAAGAAATCCGTAAAGCCTGCTTTTCCTTGGGCAATGTTTCCGCTTCCTCCGTATGATTCGCTTCATATTGAAAATCAGGGTTTGTCGAATAAACAACGTTTAAACGTTCTTTCCAATCGTTGTGTTTCATGCGATTAATTTGTTTTTTATGGAACCATGTAACCCGCATCTAATCATGCTCTTTGGTGCAACTTTTGCATGCGGGTTTCATAATGATTTTTGAGTGAAATGTAGGGCAAAGGTACGATAAAAAGACGGAAGTTAAAAGAAAAAAGCATGAAAATTTCAAGCATAAAGTTGCGTT
>BNTV01000096.1 GCA_025996865.1 Bacteroidia bacterium | reverse complement strand
GTTTTTATAACCGGATTCATCATTCTTGTTGCTATCATTTCCTGATGCAGCCAAAGGGCTTCTTCACTCAGCATCGCAAAATCCTCATCGCTTAGGGTTTCCAAATCCACGCCGGGAAAGTAGTGACGAACATAAATCATCCGTTGCCGGATGCGCTGTTCGTCCGTTACCGCCCAGCTATCTATAAATTTACAAGTGTGCTTTGGCGAGTGGATTTGCCAAGGTACGCATGGCGGTTACTTCATCCTTTGGGGATACTGCTTTCCTCCATTATAACCTCTTTCAGTATATTCGTTCCATTTATGGCGGCAGGGAAACCTGCATAAACAGTCATTAGTAGCATTATCTCTTTTATCTCTTCTTTGTTTATGCCAATATTTAAAGCTCCTTTAATATGAAATTTCAATTGTGGTTGTGAATTGCCCAATGTTGCCAAAGCAGCTATTGTAGCAACCTGACGATATTTTTTATCTAAATTTTCTCTCGAAAAAATATCTCCATATCCGTACTCTATCGTAAACCGGACAAGTTCAGGGGATATTTCTTCATAGCTATCCCTTAATATCTGCTCTTGCTCTTTGTTCAGAAGTGACAGATATTCAACACCGATTTTATACCTGTCCTGATTATCTCGAATCAAGAGATTTGTACCCTTTTTGTCGGTAATACCTTTCTCTAACCGCTCTTGCAGAACTTCTTTGAAAGCATTCATTGCATTTATACTTTTGGGAAATCCTGCATAGACAGACATTTGCAAGATTATTTCTTCGACTTCATTGATTGAACATCCTGAGTTTAATGCTCCATTCAGATGAACTTTCAATTGAGGAATGGCACCCTGTGCAATAAGGGAAGAAACTGCCGCAACTTCTTTTGTCTTATTATCCAAAGAGTTAAGGCTGTAAACATCACCGAATGAATATTCGATAATAAAACGGGCTAAATCAGGAGAAATATTTTCCAAACTATTTACTACATTTTCTCCGGCTTCTCCGTCGATTTCCTGTAACTTACTCCATCCGCGAGTATAACGTTCTGACTTTTCCATTTGTGAATACGCATTGAATACCGGCAATAGAGCCAGTATGATTAATACTGATTGCTTCATTTTTCTATCTTTTGCGCAAAGATAGGATGGAAAAGGAACCGGATTACAGGACTTTTCCCTCTGTTTTTCGGTACTTTTTAAGAAAGTCGGACGGGGTAAGTGAGGTTTTCTTTTTGAAGATACGGGAAAAATAGGAACTGTCTTCAAATCCTAATCGGAAAGCGATTTCATTTACATTATGGTCGCTATACAACAGAAGGCGTTTTGCTTCAGTTAATTTAATATCCAACAGATATTGTTTGGCAGTAGTACCCGAATATTCTTTGCAAAGGAAATTCAATTCCTCTACCGACAGATGTAGTTTATCGGCATACCATTCTATTGGATGTAGTTGGGCGTGGTTTTCGGAAACTAACTTTTTGAAAGCGAGAATACTGGGGTTGGTTGCATAATATTTAATCTGATTCCGTTTGGCAAATCTTTCGCACAGTTGATAAATATATCGGATATCAATAATTATATTATTCCGATTCTGAAAGTTTTCTATCAGATCAGGAAAAATCTTTGACAGTATATCTTTGGCTTTACCGTTTATATCCAAGTATGGAAATGTATAATTCAAACATAGTTCCTCTCCGAGCGTATTATCAATTGTAAGAATATAACCCTTACTATTTTCTGAATAATCCCAATTATGGATTTGTTTAGGACTTACAAAAAATACTCTATCCGGCTTGATTTCGTGTTCTTCAAAATCAATCACATAAAAACCTGTCCCTTCCGTAAACCAGACTAACGAAAAGAAAGAATGACGGTGTGCCCATTCGATTTCAGGGTCTTCCGTCCCCTCGAATGTTCCGGCATAATCAGGGATATGTTGTGAAGGTAAAGCTAATATGTCAGATATGGAGTATTCTTTTAACATGATGCAAAATTACAAAAAAACAGCCTTTTAGAAAAGATTAGTGCCGTAACTTGGTTCAAAACCAAATAATTCGTACTTTTGCATTGGTTAAAAAAGAACATTATGAAGAAAAAAGGAAAAGTTAGCGATTATGTGAAAGCTAACCGAAAAGGAAGTCGAGAGGCTGAATTTGAAGTATCAGCCGGGTGGACATCGAAAACGAAAGTCCACAAAAGTAAGAAACAGTATGACAGAAAAGGTCAGAATTGGAAAAACGATTCTGACCTTTTTCGTTTTAAAATCGGAACTATTCTACCGGAACATAAATTTCTGTTTTCAACTTTTCGGGCGCTGTATTGTCGGGATTATTCAAATACTTCTCAAAACAATGATAATTCCGAAGTTTCTCACCGCTTTCCGGCAGCCATTTGGCGTAGATGGTGTCAGTATATAAGCAAAATAATTGACATATACAGACTAAACAAACGCCTTATTATTAGATAATTATATGAAAACCAACAAGATATAAATCACGGCAAAATTGCTGCAATTTGTTGATTCATAAAAAAAAACTGACTATCTTTGCAACCGATATAAATTATTAAATGACTACGGTTCTTGTATGTCTATATGTAGGTTATATGGTTTTTGGCTGAAATTAGCTGCTGATTTATAGATAGTTAGGAAGGAATTTGTATCTTTGCCATATTAAATCATTAAAAAAAGAAATATGTTGTCAAGCATCAGGAAACTGCCTATCGGCATACAGGATTTTGAAGATTTACGCACAAACGGCTATTTATATGTAGATAAAACAGCCTATATTTACCGTTTGGCTACTATGGGCAAACCGTATTTTCTCTGTCGTCCGCGCCGTTTCGGTAAAAGTCTTTTCCTTTCCACGCTCAAAGCCTATTTTCAAGGCAAAAAAGAATTGTTTGAAGGATTGGCAATTGCCGGTTTGGAAAAGGAATGGATAGAATATCCCGTTTTTCACATTGATTTCAATGTTGGAATCCTTACGGATAGCGCTTCTTTGTACAGGCGTCTTGACGTTATTTTAACTGTTTTTGAAAATCAATGGGGACGGGGCGTAGAAGATAATGACCCTGCAACCCGTTTAGAGGCTGTCATTAAAAAAGCCTGTGAACAAACCGGACGTAAAGTCGTTGGATCGTGGAGTAATGGGGTATGAAATGATTACCATATTAGGCCCCACCGCCTCCGGCAAAACAAAATTTGCAGCGGCTTTAGCACATGCAATCGACACGGAGATTATCAGCGCCGATTCGCGGCAGGTTTACCGCGATATGAACATCGGAACAGGCAAAGACTTGGCGGATTATATCGTTGATGATCAAATTGTTCCGTATCATTTAATTGATATTTGCCCTGCCGGGGAAAAATACAACCTTTTCCGTTACCAGCATGATTTCCACAAAGCTTTTTCTTTAATCAAAAATAAAGGAAAAATACCTATACTTTGTGGAGGAACAGGTCTTTACATCGAATCCGTACTGAAAGGCTACAAACTTTTGGATGTTCCCGAAAATCCCGAATTAAGGCGAAAACTGAAAGATAAAAATCTTACGGAATTGGAAGAAATCCTCAAATCGTACAAAAAATTGCACAACAAAACGGAGGTGGATTCCACACAACGCGCCATCCGCGCCATAGAAATTGAAAAATATTATCTCAACCAAGAACCGGACAAACAAGACTATCCGCCTATCAATAGCTTGATTATCGGTATAAATATCGACCGTGAATTAAGAAGAAAAAAAATCACCTTTCGCCTGAAAACCCGTTTGGAAGAGGGAATGTTGGACGAAGTGCAAAAATTGCTGGATGCGGGAATTGCCGCAAACGATTTAATTTACTATGGACTTGAATACAAATATCTTACACTTTATTTAACCGGAGAAACAAGTTATAAAGAAATGTTTGAACAATTGGAAATTGCCATTCATCAGTTTGCCAAACGCCAAATGACTTGGTTTCGCGGAATGGAACGTAGAGGCTTTGACATTCATTGGTTAGATGCTGAAATGCCTGTTGAAGAAAAAATAGCGTTCGTAACGAATCACCACATCAATTTCAGCACAAAATTGTATTCTAAGTAATGAAAGGGATCACTGCCGTGGTCATCCGATTTCAGGATAAAAGTTATTTCTCCCGGTTTTATTTCACAAGTGGCTTGTTCTTCTATTTTTCCATATTTATCACTTATCCAAAAATCAGAGAAAGGCAAAGGCGTAAGTGTTCCATCGGGAAGTTCCATATAAGGAATAACCATTCCATTATCAAAAATGGGTTTTGTTAATAACGGTTCCCTGAAAGTACAGTATAAATAATCGCCCGAATCATCCGTTCCTAATTTCCAATCATCAAATTTCACCAGATAATGAATCGTTTTCGTATTCAAATAATAGTCTTTGGGAGCTTCGTTTACTTCACAAGATGTGAAAAACAGAACGAATAAAGCCGACAGGCTTAACATGGTGAGTGTAAATTGTTTCATATTATTTTGTTTTTAATAGATACAAAGGTACGAAATTTTTTTGTACAAACCGCTAAAAAACAAAATTTTACCCGAAAAAGAAGTATAAATGACTCCTGCCGAGGCATTCCCTTTTTCCACAAGTCGCAAAATATATGTTCCCGCCGCAATTGCGTAGAGATGTGCAATTGTGTAGAGACGCGCAATTGCGCGTCTCTACAACACGACCGTTCAAATCGAACAACACTAATGTACCGACTGCCGCGCGTTCTAAAACAAAATTGCCTGACTCCATCCCGGGGTCAGGCAATTTCTAATTTTAGATTAAAAGCATAAATTTCATAAGTCAGGGATTATGCTTCATTTCACTTTTTTTAGATGAGAATAAAAAACATTCTGTAATTATTGTCGGTGCAAAGTTAATGAGGTAATTCAAATAAATAAAGACAAAATGGATACAAAAATTGCTTGTTTAAAAAGACAATATAGGCTATTACAGATGAAAAATATCAATCCGGTTTAATATTTACCTGTTTATTTAATTATATCAGAATAGATAGATGAAAATTTCAAAATCCACCAAGTGTTGTTTGCAATTTCTGTTGCTTTCAAAAAACGGACAGGTATTTATACAAAAAATGTCACTTTGGAACAAAAGGTCTTATTATTAGGTATATAACTAAAAACAATAGCGTTTAACAAGTAAAATTTCTAAATTTCTTCCAAAAATTGCATTTGTTTTTTTATAAATTCAATTCTGTTTTTTTCAAAACCGGTAATAATTGTAGAAGTTCTTTTTATCGATTGCATCCATTTTTTCATAATTTCGATGGAATCTGCATCCAGCGAGGTAACAGCTCCTAAAGTATATGCATCTATCATCGAAATATTAATATTTTCCGACGAAAGATAAACGTAGGAAGTCTCAATGCTCAATCCCGAAACATAGATGTCAATTTTATTTCCATTTGAAAAAGCTCCGTTAATCGCAAGATTTTCGAGCATATTCAAGGCTTCATGCAAACATTTCTTTAACAAATCCACATCTTCTTCTGTTAGCAGATGAATAGCCTTAAAATACAGAATATCATGAATCAGTTCCTGTAAAGCGAAACCATGGAAGATAAAGAAAGTATATTTAATATTCATAACGGCTTCTATATATTCTTTGTGCAATTTGCCAAGTTTTTCGGGAATATGAATTTCCGAATAGGGTGTCATTTTGTTTGTATTCCCGAACTGATACATCCATTTCATCAGGAAGAACTGAAAAATCGGCGGATAATTAGCTATCGCGTGCAAAGGCAGAATGTTGGAAACAAATCCAAATTCAGAATGGGGATTATTTGAGGTGGCTTTAATTACTTTGATATAATCTTCGCTCATTTTGTAATCCATTTCATTCAAATTGAAATAATCTTGAAAATGTAACGAGAAAGGCAGGCTTCTATAGGGGGACGTAATATCGAGAATATTATCCAACGAAATATTCAACTGACGGGCTATTACGATTATCTCTGCGAAAGTGAAAGGAATTTCCCCTCGCAAACGCCGGTAAACCGACATCTTTTCGATATTCAATATTTTGGGGAGCATTTTAGATAGCTCGCCCCTTTCAGGGACTGTTGCTTTGAGTACCTGTATGAACCGCCTGTAAAATTCTTCATTTAGATTTTCCATGGTATAATGAAATTTTTGAGTGAAATTTATGCTTTAATTTATGGGCTACAAATTTACAAACAATTTTTTAAAGTCAAATAAAAATCCATGTTAAATATTCGCTTCCATGTATTCCGTAGGCGACATCCCATAATATTCCTTGAATAAATTGCTGAAATGAGCATGAGATGAAAAACCAACGGCATAAGCGACTTCCGCAATCGACACTTTTTTCTTCGACAAAAGTGAAGCGGCTTGTTTCAACCGGTAGTTCCGGATGTAAACACCCGGCGATTCTTTAATCATTGATTTCAATCGCCGGTTCAGGTGGATGCGGCTCAGTCCCAAATCTTTACTGATAGATGCAACGCTTAAATCGGGATTCCCGATTTGTTCTTTCAGTTTTTCGTTGAATTTCCGGAATAGTTTTTCATCAGAAGAGATGATATTCAGGTCGTCTTTCATTTCTTCCTGTTTTCCGCTGTATTTGGTTTTGAGCGTTGTCCGGAGTTGGATTAATTTGTCGATTCGGATTTCTAAATGTTTGAGGTTGAACGGTTTGGGAATATAAGAGTCAGCGCCGGTTTCCAAACCTTCGATTCGCTGCTCAATACTGGTTTTGGCAGTCAACAAAATGATGGGTATGTGGCTGGTTTTGTCGTTGGTTTTCAGCGCCCGGCAAAGTGACAGACCGTCCATTTCGGGCATGAGAATATCGCTGATAATCACATCCGGCAAAAATTTCAGCGCTTGGTTCAAACCTTCTTTTCCATTGTTCGCCGAATAGATTTTATATTTTGAAGAAAATTCGGTGCGGATATAATTCTGTATAGCCACATCGTCTTCTACAATCAGAATGGAATGAAGCCGTTTATTTTGTTTCGCATCTTCCTTGGAATCGGTAAAATCTTTTTCTACATCCAAAACGCCGACCGAAGGTTGGAACATCATCACCGGACTTTCTCCGCTTTCGATGCCGAAATTTTCCGGACTGTAAACTTTTTTGTCCAAAGGTATCCGGACGGTGAATGTACTGCCTTGATTCGGTTCGCTTTCCACCCGGATACTTCCTTTGTGCAGCTCGACCATCATTTTGGCCAGATGCAAACCGATGCCCGTACCCATTCGGGTATTCGTTTTACTGTCGGGAACTTGGTAGAAACGGTCGAAAATCAAAGTTTGTTTTTCCTTCTCAATACCGCTTCCGGTGTCTTCCACCCTAATTTCAGCTTCTTCACCCTGTGTTCCGAGATAAACCATAATTCGTCCGTTCTTCGGAGTGAATTTAAAAGCATTGGAAAGCAGATTGAAAATAATTTTATCCAAACAATCTTTGTCAATGTATATCATTGGCAAAGATTGTTCGATAATCAATTCAAAATCAATTTGTTTGGTCTTTGCCAATTCATTGAATGAATCCATGATTTTCCGTATAAATTCTTCGAGGGAAGTTTTTTCCAAATGAAGTTTCAATTTACCGTTTTCGACGGTTCGCAAATCCATCAATTGATTGATTAGTCGAAGGATACGAATGGCATTCTGATAAATGATTTTGTATATCGGCAAGTTTTTGTCATTCTTTTTATCCGTCATCAATTTTTCGATGGGACTGATAATCAAGCTCAAAGGAGTTCTGATTTCATGCGAAACATCCGTAAAGAACTGGAGTTTGCTTTCCGAAAGTTCTTTCTGTTGTTCCTTTTCGAGCAGCATCCGGCTTTGTTTCATCCGGTACGACAGATAAGCATAAACCGTGTAGATTAAAACCAATATTAACAGCGCATAAATTATTTTTGCCCAGATAGATAACCAGAAAGGCGGGTCGATGATTACTTGTATTTGACGTTCCAGAAAATGATTTCCGTCCAAAGTCGCTTTCACCTTGAACACATATTTACCGGGGTTCAGATTGGTGTAAGTCATGTTCCTGTCCGGCATATTCACCAACCGCCATTGGGTATTGAAATTTTCCATTAAGGTGTAATACCGGACTCTTTGCGGCATGCCGTATTCGAGTGCGGCAAACGAAAATGTAAAATCTCGTTGGTTGTATTTCAGTCGGATAGACTCCGATTCATCCAAAGTTTTCGGAAGAACATCCGATTTTCCGACGGCGACCGGTGTGTTGTAAATCCGTAAATCCGAGAACGCCAACCGCAAAAGGATATTTTTATACGTCAAATCCGAAGGATAAAATGTAGTCAGTCCGTTGATGCCGCCAAAATACATCCGGTCGTTTTTCCCTTTGAAATGACTGCCGCGGCGAAATTCATTGCTTTGGATACCGTCTTCAGCATACAGGTTCAGCATATCTCCCGTTTCGGGATTGTAGCGACAAAGGCCTTTTCCCGTACTCAGCCATAAAAAATGGTTTTCATCTTCTTCAATGCCGTTAATCATATTGTCGGGCAATCCGTCGGATGTAGTCAAATGTTTTATTTTCTGCGTTTTAGCGTCAATTTGATAGAGGCCGAAAAAACTTCCTACCCAGATATTTCCCGCGTGGTCGCTGTTCAAAGTATAAACCAGATTGGTATTTTGCAGGGTTTCAGATAAGGAAAAATTAGTAAAAATCTCTTTTTCAGGGTCAAAAAGACTGATACCGTTGGAAGTGCCGATCCAGATTTTTCCGTTTGCGTCCATCAACATGTCATATACCCAATTGCTTGAGAGTTGATTTTTCCAGTCCTGATTGCTTTTATACATGTACTGTTTTACGGTTTTTTTATCCGCATCCAAGCGGCGGATTCCATCTCCGTTCATCCCTATCCATAAGGTGCCGTTTTTGTCTTGTGCAAAAGTAGTTACGTGGTCATTCGGAGAAAACGAATCAAATTGAGCCGTCTTTCGGTTGTAGCGGAACATCCCGTTCACGTAAGTTCCAAACCAAATATTCCGGTCTTTGTCTTCAAACAAAGCAGTGATGACATTCCCGGAAATTCGCGGTTGAGTGCTTGTCGAAAAATGCGAAATACTTTGATTCGACCGGTTAATCCGATATACTCCGTCGCCATCGGTACCCAACCATACATCTCCGTAACTGTCTTCAAGAATGGATATTACACAATTCATACCAATACTTTGCGAGGGATGAAAAGGATTAAATCCGTAATTTCCGAACGTTTTTCCGGTAGCGGGAATAAAAAGAATCCCTTTTTGATACAAAGCTGCCCAAATATTACCTTGTCTATCTTCAAAAATCTGGTGTATTTTTGCTTTCGACAAATCGCAGACATCCGATACATAATCAAGTTCGGGCAATTTGTTTTCTTTTTCGTCGTAGCGGATTACGCCGGCTCCGTCGGTACCCAGCCAGAATCTGCCGGTTTTATCAATACAAATCGAATAAATCTGATTTTCGGTTTCTGAATTTCCTTTCATTGCTTGTTTGAAAGTTTGCGTTGTCCGGTCGAAGACATTAACTCCTCCGCCCAAAGTGCCGGCCAATATACGTCCCCGTGTATCTTCGCAAATGGAGAAAACCGTATTGTTATTCAGTCCCGAAGGATCGGACGGACTATTGCCATAATGGCTTACGGATTGATTTTGGGTATCTAAAACGTATATGCCGCTGCCATAGGTGCCTAACCATAGTTTACCGGATGCGTCTTCATAAGCGCAATGAATGTTGTTGTCGGCTATTTGGCTGTTGTCATAGTTGTAAAAAGTAGGTTTTAAGGTATTGGCATCCAAGCAGATAATCCCATTTCCCGGATAAGACAGCCAAATATTTCCTTTTTTGTCTTCCAGCATCCAGACCACCCTGTCCATATAAAAAGGAGTTTCACTTTCAATCAGGAAAGGATGAAAAGAATCCGTATTCCGGTTGTATTGAAACAATCCGCTCATCGTTCCCACCCAGAAAATTCCGCGACTGTCTTCCAAAATCGCATATACATAGTTGCCTTTCACCGAAGTGGAGTCGTTCGCTTGTTCGGAATAAACAGTAAAAGAATATCCGTCGAATTTATTCAGGCCGTTTTCGGTAGCAATCCAAATGTAGCCCTTCGAATCTTGGTAGATTTGAGTGATATGGCTGTTGGACAATCCATTATCCGGCGTCAATATCCGCGCTTTTTCCGCGACGGCTATTGAAGGGTAGAGCGCTCCTAATAAGAAAATCAGGGTGAATAAGTGTTTTTTGATGAGATTCATGATTACTATTACATTAATTCTATGCACTAACTAACGGCAAATATACATGAAATTTTTGAATACGGAAATAGTTAAAAAATAATCCATGTTTCAAATTTCATAGCTATATGTTTCAAAAACGAAAGCCTTGTAACAAATATACAAGGATATGTTTCAATAAATGTATAAAATTGTTAATAATAATGTATAATTTTGTGCTTTACAATAAACAAATTATTTACACATGAAAAAACTAATGTTGTTATGGCTGATGTTTTGCATTGGCATAAGTGTTTCGGCACAAACGATAACCGGTACGGTGACGGCGGCAGAAGACGGCTCGGCGTTACCCGGAGTCACGGTATCCGTAAAAGGAACAACAAGCGGGACGGCTACGGATGTGGACGGTAATTTTACCCTCACTATCCATTCGGATAAAGCCGTGTTGGTGTTTTCCTATATCGGATACAAGACGAAAGAAATTCCGGTGACAAACACTTCCGGATCTATTCAAGTTGTTCTGAATGAAAACACTCAACTCTTGGATGAAGTAGTTGTAGTGGGTTATGGGACCATGAAAAAGAGCGATTTATCCGGTTCGTCTATCTCTTTGGGAGAAGAAAAAATCAAAGGTTCGCTTATTACTAACATTGATCAGGCCTTGCAAGGACGTGCTGCGGGTGTTACGTCGGTGATGACTTCCGGAGCGCCGGGTTCATCCGTGTCGGTACGAGTCCGTGGTCAGGCAACCCTTAATGCCGGCGCAGAACCGTTGTATGTAGTGGATGGTGTCATTTGGCAAGGAGGAACAACCACAAGCGGCGGTTTGGGATTGGGATTGGGCAATGGTAAAGCATCTACCATTTCACCGCTTTCCACATTAAACCCGGCAGACATTGTTTCGATGGAAATTTTAAAAGACGCTTCGGCTGTTGCCATATATGGTAGCCAAGGCGCTAACGGTGTTGTATTGATTACCACCAAGCGCGGTAAAGCCGGACAAGCGAAGTTTACATACGAAGGGCTGTATGGAATTCAAGATCAGGTAAAATGGCTTGACATGATGAATTTGCGGCAATATGCCAGCTATAGTAATGCTTTGATGGCGACAACTTCAGGCGGCAAAGAACAACCCGAGTACAGCGATCCGTTGTTGCTCGGCGCGGGCACTAACTGGCAGAAAGCTATTTTTCGAACAGCGCCGATGTCGTCTCATAATATTTCGGCACAGGGAGGAACTGATGCTGTAAAATATTATGTGTCAGGATCCTATATGGATCAGAAAGGTACGCTGATCGGTACTGATTTCCGACGTTATTCTTTCCGTACCAATTTGGACGCCCAACTGAAATCGTGGCTTACGCTGGGGTTGAACGCCATGTATTCCGATTCGAAAGAACATTTAGGCAGGGCGGAAGGCTCTGAAGGGGTTTTGACTTATTCTTTACAAACGCCTCCCGATATACCTATTTATGATGAGTACGGAAATTATGCCACTACGGTTCGGGAAGGTTATACCACCAACAATCCGATTGCGATAGCGCAACTTGATGAAAATCTACTCGATCGGCAGAAGTTGAGCGGTAATATTTATATGGATATCAAACCGGTTAAACAATTAACCTTACATTCGGAACTGGGATACGACATTGGCAATACCCGTTCGGAAGCATGGCGTCCTACCTATTTTTTCGGGGAAGCCGTAAAGCGTTCTATCAACAGCGATTCATGGCAACGTTCCAACAATCTGTGGTGGTCTGTTAAAAACTATCTGACCTACGCCAACACTTTCGGACCACACAATGTGACGGCGATGATCGGTCAGGAAGCCTGGGAATCCAATTGGGAATGGCAAAGAATATTTGCACAAGATCTACCCGGCAATGAAATCAAAAATCCGGCTTTAGGAACCACGACTTCTGCGACAATCGCCGATGGTATGGGCGACGGAGCCATGGCTTCTTTCTTTACCCGTTGGCACTACAATTATACCGACCGTTACCTCCTGACTTATACTTTCCGTCGGGATGGTTCGTCCAACTTTGGTCCGCTGAACAGGTGGGGCAATTTCCATTCGGTTGGAGGAGCATGGCGTTTTTCAAACGAGCCTTTTTTGGAATCGGCTAATAATTGGTTGAGCAATGGTAAATTGCGTATCGGTTGGGGACAAACCGGTAATGACCAGATTGGCGGTGGCAAGTGGGATTCTTATTTGTCAGCGTTCCCCACCGCTTTAGGCTCCGGTTACAAACAAGCGCAAATTGCCAATCCGTATGTGCATTGGGAAACACAAGAACAATGGAACTTCGGACTTGACCTCGGCTTGTTTCGCGATCGCATAAACCTCGTCGTTGAATTGTATGACAAAACGGCCTCCGACTTGCTGATGCAATTGCAATTACCTTCTTATTTCGGTTCAAGCGGTAATGCAAGTTCCGCTTTGCAAGCTCCAGCCGGTAATTATGGAACCATCAACAATAAGGGTTTGGAAATTTCATTGAATACCAGAAACATTGTTACAAAGGACTTCCAATGGAGTTCCGATTTTCAAATATCATTTAACAAAAATAAATTGATAGCATTACAAGGTACGGATGCTTCCGCTATCAAAGGATTCGGGCAATGGGGCGATGTAGTTGCGATGTCTCCGATTGGGGGTTCTCTCTATCAATTCTACGGATATATCGCCGATGGTGTTTACAAAGACAAAGCAGATATTGAATCGCACCTTAAGAATGAAATTCCGGCACAGGGATACAACCGTTATTCTACTGTTTTCGTAGGAGATGTTAAATATAGAGATTTGAATGGTGACGGCAAGATTACGGTTGAAGACCAAACCTATATCGGTTCTCCGCTACCGAAATTCACTTATGGATTTAATAATACTTTCAATTATAAAAATTTGGACGTTCAGTTATTTGTGCAAGGGAGTTACGGTAATAAAGTGTTTAATGCACTGGATCAATCTTTGACGGGAATGGGTTATTGGACCAACCAATTAACAAAAGTCATGAATTTTGCCAATATTGTTCCGATAAATCCGGATAAACAATATCCGATAATGAGTCCATACGACCCGGAATATACCATAAATAATTGGTTTGAAGACATTGACAATGCAGTTTTGTCGAATCCGGATACGAGAATACCCCGCGCCGGTCGATCCATTCCGTACGATAACAAAGCTGTCAGTACCCGTTACATTGAAGACGGCTCCTATTTGCGTGTGAAAAATATCGTATTGGGTTATACTTTACCTAAGACTTGGCTCAATAAGTTTAAATTGGAAAATGTCAGGATTTATACCAATATTCAAAATCTTATAACATTTACAAAATATACGGGCTACGATCCCGAAGTGGGTGTAAATCCGCAAGATTCGGAAGGCTTTACTTTTGGTTACGATCTGGGGCGTTATCCTTCCCCGCGCAACCTGTCTTTTGGTATCAATGTATCATTTTAGCTTATAATGAAGAATATGAAAAATTATAATATCATAAAACTGTTACTTGTTGTAACATTGATTACGGGAATGTCGTCGTGTGAAAATTTCCTCGACCGTCCCGACAAATCCAATTACACATTGGGAAGTTTTTACGAAACCGATGAACAATGTTTACAGACGGTAAATCCGTTATACTCTTCCCCATGGTTTGATTTTTTCCGTGGTTGGATGGGTGTAGGCGACAAACAGTCGGGTAACTATTTTGTTCAGGACGATAATTTTTGGCTGCTTACCCCAAACGGTAATATGGAATCCGTCAGGAATATGTCGGAATCACTTTGGGCGGTCAATGCAAGAGCCAATATGCTTATAGAAAACATCAATATGTATGCAGGCGGCAGTACGACGGCAGTCGGACGGAATACGGCAAAAGGAGAAGCTTTGGTATTAAAATCGCTTGCTTATTTCTTTATGGTGCGTATTTACGGTGCGGTTCCCATTGTTCACGACAACACGGAATTGATGAATACCGGAGAATACAATAAACTTTACCGCGCTAAAATCGAAAATGTATATGACTACATTATTATGACTTTGGAACAAGCCATTGAATGGTTGCCTGAAAAAAATCAACCGGGACGTATCGACAAATATTCCGCTTACGGACTGTTGGCAAAAGTTTATCTGACTAAATCGGGTTACGGGCGTAGCGGAGATCGTAATCAAGCCGACCTTGATAAAGCCAAAGAATATGCCCGTAAAGTGATTTACGAAAGCGGACGGGTTTTAACTCCCGAATATTCGGATATTTTCCGGGGTAGTCATAATACCGATCCCGAAAGTTTGATTGCATGGCGTTGGGGCGCCAATTCAACATGGACTGCCGGTAACTGGCTGCAACCGGAATTGACCCCTTCCGGATTTTCGGAATACGAATCATGGGGCAGTTGGACAGGCCCTTCACTCGATTTGCAGGAAGCATTCGGTGAAAAATTCGATGGCGTAAATCCGACCGGAGCGCTTTCGCCCACTCGCAATAATCTCGACAAACGCCGCAAGGCAACAATGATGATGTATGGCGATGTATATAGTTATTTCTGGCGGGATCATCCTAACAAATTAAACCCGGACAAAGTTCCCGTAGCTTTCCCGAACGGTTTTGACTGGGCAAAATTCTATGGAGAAGTTTTAGGTACATTCCACAGTTCGACAGGCGCTAACTGCGTGAAACACGTTGCAGGCGACAACGCCGACCATGTGGCGGAAATCGGAGTTCCTTTAGCCGCACAAGGTGTGAATGGGTTGGCAACCCATATTTTGCGCTTGGCAGATGTTTACCTCGTTTATGCCGAAGCGATTCTCGGTAATGCCGCATCCACATCGGACGGCGAGGCTTTGTCGGCATTCAATGCCATACGCAGACGCGCCGGCGTTTCGGAAAGAAGCTCAATCACCTGGCAGGATGTTTTTAAAGAACGCCGTCTTGAACTGGCTTTTGAAGGCGATTTCTGGTACGACATTGTTCGCTGGCATTATTATAAACCCGATGAAGCATTGGCCTATTTGAACGGACAGAATCGGAAAAATTATGTCGGTTTGGAAGACTATTACAAAGGTCAAGGTTGGAATTCATGGGGAACCACCGACGGTTATCCTAAAAAAGGAACCGACGATAAACTTTCACCGCGGATCAACGAGGATGTTCCGGATGGAAAGCCCTTTGCCCACAGCAAGTTTACTATGCCGTTCCCAACGACCGACTTGCAGATGAATCCGAATCTCTCGAAAGATCCGATTGATTACGATATAAGTCAGTATCATTATTAATTGAGAATTGAGAATTGAGAATTAATTAATAATTTCGATAAAAACATGAAAAAAAATAGATTATATAAATTGTTTCCGCTGTTGTTCCTTTTGCCGACCCTGTTTCTTACATCGTGCGAGGAAGAAACATCCGGAAAATATGAAATGACCGATGGATTGCCCGTGGTTACATACGTTCGCTATCAGGATTCCGATTTAGCCGAACAATTACTCGAAGGCGCTTATATGGACGAAAATATTGTCATTATCGGCGACAATCTGACGAGTGTTCAGGAAGTTTGGTTCAACAACGTAAAAGCCCGGTTGAATATCAATCTGATTACAAAGAATACGCTTTTTGTGACGGTACCGAAAGACTTACCGAGCGTACGCACCGATAAAATTTATTTCGTTAACAGCCATAAGGACACACTCGCTTACAATTTTGAAGTGAAAATTCCCAATCCGATACTTGCCCGAATCAAATGCGAACAAGTTCCCGAAGGGGGTGAAGTTGTGCTTTACGGCGATTATTTCCTGGCTACCGATGCAAGTCTGCTTAAAGTGTTTATTGGAGATTATCAAATTCCCACAGCGGATATTGTAAGTTACGAAAAAAATAAAATAGTATTTAAAGCGCCGGCAATGAACATTAAGGGACCGGTGGAAGTAAAAACTTTGTATGGCAACAGCGGACGAACGAAAGATATTTTCCACGACGACCGCGGTTTGATTACCGGTTTTGAAGAAGGATTTGTTGCCGGTTGGGGAAGGCCTACGCATGTCGAAAATGATCCGGCTCTCTCGCTATCAGGTAATTATGTGAAATTGGCAGGAGATCTTACCGGCGTTTCGGGATGGGCTTCCGGTGGTAATGACTTCACTGTTAATATCTGGGGAGAAGATAACGGAATTTCTTCCGGTAATTTATTCCCAAGCGATCCGAAAACTTCCACTTTGAAATTTGAAGTCAATGTGTTGGAGGCGTGGAATGGCTTACCTCTGATTTTCTGCTTCTATGCACAAGGTGGACAAGAGGGCTATTTGTGGGACGACGGTACTAAAAACGGAGGCGGCGCCCCGCGCGGGGTTTGGATGCCTTGGCAAGGAAGCGGTTCCTATACCACCGATGGATGGGAAACCATATCCATATCGCTATCAGAGTTCAAGTATAATGGCGCCGGCGCAGTAATCCCGCTTTCTACCGCATTTGGTTCCTTGGGTATCAGTCTGCACAACAGAGGCGCTGATGGTATTGAAGGCAGACCGGATTGGATAGGAAACGATTGCAGTCCGGTAATCTTGATCGATAATATCCGTGTAATACCCTAAATAAAATAATACGATTATGAATATGAAAAATAAATTATCAAATATTTGGACGCTAATCTTGGTTGTGCTTTGTTCGGTGTTGATTTTCACGACTTGCGAAAATACGGATGAACTCAGTACCGATTCGTTGACGAACGGTGCGACAACTTTGAAGGCTTTCGGTCCGAATCCCGCTTTGCGCGGACAAAAATTGAGTTTTGCAGGTACGCATCTGGATAAAATTACGAAAGTGATTTTGCCCAACGGTATCGAAATCACAGACATCGAAATTGTCAACGATAAATTAATTAAGGTGGTTGTCCCGCAGGAAACCATGGAAGGAATTGTTAAGTTGACCGGACCCAATATCGAATTGAGTACGACCTCGGAATTAACCATTTCGGAACCAATTGAGATTACCAAAATAACTCCTCAACCGGTAAAAGCCGGTCAGGTTTTGACTATCGAAGGTAATTATTTCAATTTGGTGGATAAGATCGTGTTTACGGACAAAGTAGAAATCAGTAAGGCTGAGTGCCAAACATGGGAACGGACTAAAATTGTGTTGACGCTTCCGGCTGAAGCGCAATCAGGCGTCGTTACTTTGTCGAATAACGATGAAATTCCGCTTGAATACCAATCACCGGAAGCCTTGCAGGTAGTGCTTCCTTCGGTAAATTCCGTTTTGGATTTGACCGGTAAAAAACCGGGTGAAGCAATTACCGCACCGGGTAAAGACCTCGATTTGGTTGTCAAGGTAGAAATGCCGAATGGCGATGAAGCGCCTTTCACAATAGAAAACAGTGCGCTTAAATTCACGCTTCCCGCAAACGTAAGCGATGGCGCTATTGTGATGATACCGGCTTCGGGAGTACGTGTGGCTGTGGCGAATATCGGCGTGGCAATGCCTGCCGAAATCGTCGTTACACCCGACAAAGGCTTGCGTGCCGGGACTGAAATCACGATTAAGGGTATCAACCTGGAATTGGTGACAACGGTCAAATTTCCGGGTGTTGATGCGGTAACGCCGACTTCCCAATCGGCTACCGAAATCAAAGTGAATATGCCGGAAAAAGCCATCAGTGGCGAGCTGATATTGAATACCGCCAGCGGAAAAACGGTTACTGCGGAAATTGAAACATTGAAACCGGATGTAGTTGCATACAGTCCGATGCCTGCCCCGGCCGGTACGGAAGTGAAATTGCAAGGTCACAATTTGGATTTGGTAACGACCGTTACTTTTGGAGGCGATTTGGTTGTTGAAGTAACGCCGGACGCCGCTAATGAACTGGCTGTCAATATTCCGTTGAACGCTGTTTCCGGTGTGGTCGTATTGACCATGGCCAATGGTGAAACCGTAGAATGTAAGGCATTGGAAATAACCGCGCCGCTTTTCGCTTATCTTCCGAATCCTCCGGGACCGAAAGCCGAAATTCATGCCGGCGGCGTATTGACGCTGGATGTGGAAAACGGCGATAAATTGGCAGACGTACTAATCGGCGGAAAATCCGTTAAATACATTCTTGACGCTCCGAAATTGTATATTGTGGTTCCGGGCAATGCCAAAGGTAACGTCGAATTGAAACTTGTTTCATCGAATGGGACAGCTACCTATACCATTCCGGTAATTGGTGCAGGTATTGTAGAAACAGTAATTTGGGAAGGACTTCACGAATTGAGTTGGGGTGAAGTGATCCGCTTGAACAAGGAATCTTTTGAAAATGTTCCGGCAGGTTCTACCCTGAGAATTACTTTATCAACCATAGCCTCAGGCGCTTCCATTGCATTTAATGATGCGAATTGGGCAAAATTAACGGTTGATCATCCGGATTTCGATCCGCAATGGGGAACGGTAAGTCTTCCCGAAGGCACAACAAGGGTAGAATTCGCTCTTACTGCCGACATTCTCCATACCATTCTAACGGTTTCCGACGGTTGGAGTCAGTCGGCGATGTTGCTGGCCGGAGCGGGCGCAGTCATTTCCAAAGTGTCCATCGTCACCGGAAGCGCACCGGCCGAAACGGCTATTTTTGAAGGCTCGCATGAAGTGACTTGGTCAAACGCCTTACGCTTGTATAAAGAATCGTTTGAAGGCG
>BNTV01000095.1 GCA_025996865.1 Bacteroidia bacterium | reverse complement strand
ATCCGGAAGATTACTTGGATAAAGACTCTCTCTTTTATGCCGTCAATAGATGCTTGGCAAACTTGGGAACAAACTTAAATATCAAATATGCTAAATTTAATGAAAACTAATTTTTATCACATACTTATTTAAAATAAATTGCATATACCAAGTATGTCCCAACATCTTATTGTAAATGCAATCGAAAACGGAGGAATTGAGCGTTTTGTCGTTTTCGGAAAATAATTGTTGGGCAAAAATCCGGTAAGAATCAATCGGAATTTCTTTTAACCCGATCTTTTGCGTGCTTTGATAAAACGGACGATTGACAGCCGAAAACATGGCGTCCATCAGGTGCTTTTTACTGCCTGCAAAAATAAATTTAACATTCGGCATAAATTGCAAATACGAGCGCAATAATGCCTCAACGCCTTTTTCGGGATATTCCGTGATTTGCTGAAACTCGTCGATGGCAATATGAATCCGCTTGTCGGAAGCTTTTAAATAGGTGAAAATTTCCTGTAAACCCGTTTCCGCCTGTTCAGGCTTGATGTCAAGTGTAACGGACGGCTCGCCCGACACTGCATCAAACGAAAATGCCGGACGTAGCGACTTGAAAAACGTTGAAGCCTGTTTTAGCGCTCGTTCAGAGTAGTTATCCAACTTTCCAAGTACGGTTTTCCCGAAAATTTGCACAAAATCATGCAGGTTTTGGGTTGCAAAAATATCAAAATAAAAACAATGTACATTTTTATCTTGCTCGCCAAAACGGTAAAAAACATGGTGTATCAAACCCGTTTTACCCATACGGCGCGGACTGATAAGCGAAATATTGCGGTCGTTGTGCAAGGCTGAAACGATTTTTGCAGTCTCCTTTTCCCTGTCGCAAAAGTAATTGGGGCTGACATATCCCGCCACCAAAAACGGATTATTTATGTTGTTGTTTAGTCTTGACATAAAATATGAAGTATGTTTCATGAAACATAAAATGTGAAGTGCAAAAATACAACAATTATTTTAATCGGCAAAACTGTTTTTTTATTTCTTCATAAAACGACTTTAGCTCCTGTTGGATGGACGGGAGGGATTCGGGTGGGAGGTTGCGATGGCCGGTGATGCCGATGGTGAAAGGTGTCTTATGCATATATAAAATCTCACAAAAGAATTTTTACTGTGTTGTTTAAATACTACACTATCGGCTTTTTATGATTTTACAGATTGACTCTCCTGCCTTTACCAAATAGGTTCCGTCGGGTAAATTCGATACGTTGATTGTCCCTGTGCTGTTTTGTAAAGTATTGAAATATTGCACTTTCACTATTTTTCCCGACAAGTCGTATATCTTGATTGCCGTGCCTGACGGCAAACCGCTGAGGGTAAAAACGTCCTTGACCGGGTTGGGATACGGATTCATGGATATTTTGCCGGGCAACTGTATAATATTAGCCGGCAGGGCTATCGTTTCCCGATAAAACGGATGTATCTGAAGGTTGCCGTCCATTATGCCAAAGTATTGTTCAATTGGATGGTTTTGTGATTTAACCGGTTCGTCATACGCCTCAAAATAGAACGCAGGGATATTGTCCTTTTGAATCCATTGGAGGAAACTGCTCAGATACGAAACGGCTTTGGTAATGGAAGGCGTCCGGGTCGCTCCGTCCTCGGTGACATAGGTACCTCCTGAATAAGGGTGCCCTGTTTCTCCCACCAGCACCATTTTCTGATATTGGGCGACTTTATCGGCATACGTTTGCTTTGTTTTTGCAACCATCTCATTTTCAGGTGTATTGTCCCATACGTTATGGTAAATGTTAACACCGACAAAATCAAGCTTGTTTAAAACAGCCATGCTCCAGTCAGCGCCCGCTATATCCACACTCCCAACGGGAATTACAAGCGATTTGGATTGAATAAGTTCGCGCACAGCGTCGATACAAGCTGCAAGTTTTGCCGGATTGAAGTTTTCCATGCGACTGCACTCGTTGCCTACTGTAATAAGGTCGGGTGCGGGACCGGTTTCCAGAATCTGCCGTAATCCCTGTATTTGCGCATTGTTTTCGGAATCACTGTTCGTAATATAAAGACCGATCATCGTGTGTAAACCCAATTCACTTTTGGCTATTTTGTTGATATATTGCAATCCGTTTCCTTGGGTGCCAAAAGTCCGTATCCATTTCGTCAATCCGGCAACCGGCGCCAATCTTGCTCGCGTCGTTTCTTCCGACAATGCGTAGCCAAACGCCTCACCGTTAAGAGCCAGCGAAACGTTCAGTCCCCAAAAAGGCGTAGTCAAAAGCTCTTGGGGCAGCCAGAGCAGGGAAACAGGGGAACTGTACGACCCCGATTGGGAAGTTACCGCCTTGATAAGCAGCGAGCCTTCCGTCGGCGTTTTCAACGAAGTTGCCGCGGTGTATGTTTGAGCAGTAGAAGAATCCAGCGGGTCGCTGCCGTCAACGGTGTAAAGTATGGTTTCGCCCGCCTTGCACGACAGCGTGATGTTTTTGCCCGGCTCGACAAAGCCCGGTTTGATATTCGGTACGGGTGGCAGTAAACGGTTAGCCCAGAAGTCCGTCCGGTTGATTGTTACCGGTTCGCCAAGATATTCGCCGTTCATTGTTCCGTATTTCACAGTGCTTCCGGCTATGCCGTTGAACGTTTCTCGGCGGACAAAGAAAAAACTCACGTTTTCAATCGTATAATCGTTACTGCCGCCGGTTGTTATGTTGACGGAAAAATATCCCGACCCGTCAACGGGGTTCAGGTAGTTGTCGTTTGTCGGTTTCACATAGTCGTCGCCCCAAGGAGCGCGAAGCATAGCGATTACCGCATACTGTGCAGCATTACTTGACATGAGTTCGCTCCACACGACGCGCCCTTCGGCACGGCCGGCTTCACCTGTTTTCGGAATCGTTCCGATTACGATTTTCGGATCGCTTGCCGCAAGTCTGCTTACGATAAATAAATTCAACAGCATCACCATGGCGATACATGCTGTTCTTTTAGGTGATAAAATTGTTTTCATTTGTTTGTGATTTTATAGGTTATTGAATATTGATTTATTTTTTGTCTTGTATATTTTCGTCCCATTTGCAATCGTATTCACTTCATCCACCCATATAAACCATCCCAGGCATAATCAAGATATTTTGTTGAAAAATTTTGAAGATTCATATCTCTCGCTAATTTTTCAGATCTATATGCTACCAAGACCATTTTGTTGAATTCCCCAAGTTGAGTTCCAATAGACCTTAGTCTAACGTCAATATCTTCATCGCTAATTTCTTCATTTTCATTTTTATTTTTAAATATTTCTATAATCGCTTGAGCCTGCTTTTCGTATTTACTATCCAGAGGATTCTGTGCCCAAATAGCCGCTTTTGCATCTTTGCTATCTTCTTCAGAACGTCGAAATTTTTGATTTGGCTTTCCATATTCTATCACATACAAGAAATACATATTGCCATATCCAACTAAATTACAACTTATCTCTTGAGGTTTTCTTTTCGATAATTTTGAGGCAAGTGCATTTAATTCTGCACTCGATTTAATAGCCGGAAAATCGTCTATTTTTTTATTCATTATCTCATACTCTTTCAGGTATTCTCTAATTTTGTGAACAAATTCACGATCGGTACTTTCAAGCATATCTAATTGATATAGATATACGGGTATTGAAAAGAAATTTCCATAATAAGCACCGCCGATAAATAGATTAACTTGTTTTATGCTACCAGTTTTTGATACAGTTTTTGTCCAATTAAAGATGTCTAAAATTTTCATATTTATTCCTCCTTTATTATTATTATTATTGTTGTTGTTGTTATTTTCTATATTCGTCCGTACTATTTTTCATAACTCCATCTAATAACATGGATAAGACAAGTAAGCACCGAGATGGAAAATAATCGATCTGTATCTTTTCAAATCCATCTTCCAACTTTTCTTTGCTATATTTAGGAAAGCGTTTTATCAAAATATCTTTCCATAACGATTTGAGATTATCGCACATTGCTTTATACTTTGCTTTATCATTAATTTCGTATGTATCCGTATCACGAAAATCAAGATGAGCAACTTCTTTACCACGCAAATTTAATGCAACAAGAGTATTGTCGTAATTCCATTTTTTAGGTGGCTTAAGAGCATCGTGATAATGTAATCTGATTATGTCAAACATAACAGGATGTAGAAATTGATTATGACTGTCCTTATCTTTCTTTGGAAGCTGATGATCAAAGTCCTCAAAAAGCAAACAATGGTACATCAAGGTTGTATTTTTCTTTTTTCTTTCAAATAATTTTTTGAATACTTTCATGATAATTTTATTTAAAGTGTTATTAACTAAGTGTTTATTTTATAATTTTCTAAAATCAATGTGCAGATTTCACCATTAGTCATTCCAAAAATAAATTCATGGTCTTCAACCAAAATATTGGTTGCATGACCATCAACGTAGAATCTTGCTATTAAATCGTTTTGCTGCGTATTCCATACTTCGACATATTCATTGGGAGTGTCTTTGTGCGATGAGCAAAGTAAACTTCCATCCTTATTGATGGATGCAAAACAATTATAATCACCTTTTCTTGCTAACTGGAAGTATATCTTTTCTTTTTGCAAATCAATGATTGATATAAAAAAACTATCCGTAATGAGAAGTTTTCTCCCATCTTCAGATAAAGATACTTTCAATTCATCAGCATGATATTTGAGTTTAAGATTTTCAATCGAAAAAAACTTGATGAACTTTCTTGCCGGAATGTTATAACAACAACACAACTTTGCTTTAAGGTTGATTGCGTATAATATGGTTCCGTCGGGTGTTACGTCAAAAGCCATATTGTAAATGTCATCCATAATAAGAAATTTTGAAAACTTTTCTCGTCTGCCACTTTGTTGTGGTTTGAAAAAAATGAAAGATAATAACCTGCGTGACTTGGGAATATTAAGATTGATATTATTTAACAGCCTGCCGTTTTTAGATTTGTAAATTGATATAGCTTTTGTCCCTCTATGTAATGTTATCAGATGTTGCTGATCAGAAGAGAAGTGGGCTTTTTTGTTGTTAATTGCCCATCCTGAGAATAAAGAACCAAAATCCGACAATGCAAAACTATCCGCTATAATTCCTTCCTCATCGGAATCAAAGATGTCTTCGAGTTGCCAGTAATTAAACAATGCGATTGAGTTATTACCTCTCATACAATCTTTTGAAACAATACAGTCTACATGGATACCTGCATATACCATATCACTATTGATTATCGAAAGTAACGAATGGGAAAATAAATATTTATTACCATCTGTAGCGAAAAAATTAATATTTCCCTTAGCGGGTACAGTTCGTGCCGGCTCAGATCCCTGCTTGATATAATTATGATACGAAGATGCTACAATTATATTCCGGTTCAGATGTTTACCTATACTGACAAGTTTGTCGGAGCAACAACCATTTGTTGCTTCATGATTCTTTAACGACACTAATTTGACAATTTCGTTTGATTGCAACAGACAATACGCTTCGTCGGAAAAAAAAGTTCCCGAAAGGTGACCTATTTTGGCATATATGGATTTTTCACAAGTAAGTTGAGGCGTGTTGTAAATGCGAAGGATACCGTCAGAACCTCCTACTGCCAATTTTTTCCCATCTTCCAAAAATTTCAATAGGCCAATGCCCATATTGTCTGTAGATAATTCTCCAAGTAATGCAGCCGTTGTTGCATCCCACAATTTTATCTTGCCGTATTGCGCTGTAGCTACCAACTTATCATCAGGGCTTACGTCAATTATCCTTACAGAATCATCATGACCTTCCAGAACATATCTTCGCGGAATAAGCTGTTGTGTCTCCTTATTATAATCAAACAACAAAACAGGACACAGTTGTCGCTTAAACCAAGGTTGTAACCAACTTTTATTATCCCTGTCAGGATGTAAACAACCCATTGCGACTAATGTTTTGCCTCCTATGCCGTAGCAATATGCTTCAGGAGTTAGAATCGCTAATGAAGAAAATTCATTGGATGACGCATCCAAAAGTTTCATTTCTTCTTTTTCATCTTTTGTAAGAACTTTCCGTCGGTTGTTTTTATAATCATGCAGGTATCCAACAACTGCCATGCGTCCCTCAACTTTTCCCTTATTCTTGTCAGGAATATACACTACCGACGAAATAAGTTCCCCATTTGTAGAATTCAAAAGTTTCGTTTCGAAGTCTGAACTTCTAACAATAATAGTCTTACTGTCATTTGTGTAAGCACAATTACTGTTTAATGCAAGATGACCTATGATAGAGGTATGTAATTTCGTTTGCAAATCACATTGGAATTCATAGTTTAAAGCGTTCCAAATCTGTATCTTGTCAGAACAGACTACGGCAAAACTAGTTCCATCCGGCGCAAAGATAATTCTCCTGGGATATGCGTCTTTAACAAGCATGGTACGTAAAATTCTACCACTATCTACATCCCATACGGCTAATTGTCCCGATTCTAACATGGAAAACATTCTCTTATTGTCAGGCGAAAGGGCTATGTTTCCTCTTATTTTTCCATCCGATTGATAGGTGCGAACAATTTCCCCGTCCGGACGGTCAAGACAGGCATACTTCGGTCGCAGCCACGCTTCTTTTCTTTTGGCTTTTACATCGACTGCTTGCTGCAATAGTTTGTCAAAGCACTTGTTCCCCAAACCGGACATTCGACCCCAAAGTTCCTCCGCCAATTGAGACGGATGTTGCAAAAGGCGAAAGGAAGCGAGACGATGGAAATCATAGAGCAATACTATATTTTGTAAGGGCAAATAACTGCAATCTTCCATTAGGGCGTTTGTGCCAAAATTACCCAAACGGGATTCCATGTAGAAATAATCAAAAAGATAGTTTTCATACGCCTGTTCCATTCCTGCATAAGCGTATTGGTAAGCCTGTTCCATTAACTTGTGTAGGTCTGTCAAAGGTATTGTCTCAAAATATTCTGCTAATGATTGGTGCCATTTCTTGCTTGTGCGTGCATAGGCATGGCTATGAGTGTATCTTTCCTTTGCTGCTGTTCTGAAACTATCATAAAAGAAGTCAATACGTCCGTCCCGTTTTGCCAGAAATGGTCGCAATTGACGGACGACAAGATAAATAACATCTAAAGACTCATCTCTGTCGTCCGTTAATTTCTCTCGTATCAAAAGACCTGACAACTCATTTTCACTCAGCCCATAGCGACTGTGCGCCAACCATCCGAAAATATGGGGCAGGGCGACAGCAGGTTTGAGTCTCGTGTAAGTCGGGTCACTTTCCATCCTTTTTAGTATGGCATCGAATGCCGAAGCCGCTGTATTTCCGAAACGTTTGAGGATGACTGAGGTCAAATCATTATGCACGCCAAAAACTCGAAGTTCCGATAATGCTGCTTTCAGAAACAAAGGATTTTCGGCTCCTTTCGATGAAACCAACTTCTCAATGCGCGGGGTGTCTAATTCCTTGAAATATTGTTCAAGATAGGCTGAAACCAATTTCACGCGATCGCCTACCGTGTCGAACGGTTTCACGCTGTGGAGTACCATATCTTTGCTTGCTTCCCGCTCGGCGTAGTATTTTTCAGCGTCTGCATCCCCCCGCTTAAAACTGACCACTAATTTAACGTTATCGGGTAAGTGTGACGGTATCCAGTACAAATCCATCATGCCGGTTTCCAGTTGGTTTAAGGCGTCTATGACCACAATCGTTTTCCCTGCTTTTCCAGCTTCTTCCAACAAATCCGGCAATTTTTTAATCATTTCTACTGTATCAACTGGAATGTCACTGTTGATTTTCCCCTTCTCTTTCAATTCACTCAATAGTGACCGCAACAACCGTTCTATGTTGATAGAATCGTCACTGCTCCCAATAAAGCGGTAATGTAGGGTTTCGCCATCTGTGTTTTTTTCATACTTGTCTATCCAATGCGCTAACAAACTTGTTTTACCTATACCCGCAATTGCAGTTAAGGCAAATGGACGTGTTTCTTTTTCGTCATTCACATACTTGTTTAGTGCCTCGGAATCGTCTCCACGTTTTATAAACCCTTCGCTTGCAATGTGTAAAAATTGTTCCTGTTGGTCAAGTTCTTTTTGCAATGGTGTCAGTTGTTCTGCAATACGTTCGCCAAAACGTTTCGTGATCGCATCTTGCAATTGCTTAATAATGATCTTATCAATTTCAATCCTTTCGTCCCTATGTAAAAAGTTGCTTAATCTTCCTGCTGTCAACTGTTCATTGTACTCTTCTGCCTTTTTAAGTTCTTTAGCATCTGCGATTTCTCCGTTATCACTAACGGTAACCTTTGCCTTTGCCTTTGCCCAGCGTTCTTTCCAACTTTTGAACGCTTCTTTCCAAATATCGCTGTCAGATGGAGCCGTAGTCGGTACAACGAGCGGCAAGGCAATCTCATACGTATTTTCATTCACATTCAAATCGGCAGTATAATCTATCACAGGCCGTCCTGTGGATGGTATGATTACTTCACGCCAATTGTTTAATTCCTTATCGGCTGTTTCAGGGTCAGGATCTGCCTCATTGGTATATACTGCTTTCAAATCGGCATGAGTCAGTTGTTTCAGGTAGCTTGGATCTCGTAGAAAGAAAAAAGCGTGTTCAACCCTTGATCCATCTTTCACTTTACCATCCTTACCAAAAAAAGTTCCGTTGTGCATCGGATCAATCAGAGCATGGATAATTTCCATTTCTGTAACAGACTTGTTACCCAAATAACCGTCCGTTTCGTCCGTTTTTTTTATCAACTTGGGAAAACGCTTTTTTGTTTCGTCATTTATTTCTTTATCAGTAGGTACCCACCCACGTCGTTGTCCCAGAAAACATAAGAAAAAGGGGCGACATTCGTCAATACGGTTTAAGCATACCTGTACGACACGCTTGTTTTGCGTGGCATCAGCTTCACTTACACCCCAGCGCAAATCAATGTCAATTAGTCGTAAACGTCGTTCTTCGCACCATGCCGATACTTGCGGAAATACCCGTTTGACAAGATAATCCCGTTCAGCGTGCATGTCGTTAAACGTGCTACTGATAAAGATATAAACGTTTTCCCAAGTTATTTCTTTATTTTTTACCTGCACATCGTATTCCATACGTTAATCAGGTATTTGGGGGCAAACTTTTCAACATTAGGCATGTGAAAATTTCCGTTTTCATAACTATTAAGCAAGAGCGTGTGACCAGGATATTTTCCCAATTTATAGGGTAATATAATGGACACATTACTTCCATTGCCATCATACCTTTGAGGATAATTATAGGTTTTACCATCTACAACAAGCGTAGTTTTCCTTATATCGCTATCCGACATAGTTAAAACAACACTACCTCCGCAAATCTCCTTCCATAATTCATTGCCAAGTTTACATTGTTCCAGTAAAGTGTCTGAATAGTTCTGCATAGACTTTTTATATGAAGTATAATCTTCAACCATAAGTTTGGCTTTTAAATCGCCTTTCATCTTTTCGGAAAGCGGAGAAACTAATGCACATCCCAAAAGGTTATTCTTTTCTACAACTTGGAATTCTGCCCAAGCTGTAGAAAAGAGATTATCCAACATATCGTCCAAAGTCATCCACCTTCTACCATTATTTTCAACGTGAGGATTCGCATAAGGTTTAACCTCAGGCTTTTTTTTTCTAAATAAATCTAAAAATCCCATAATAAAACCTCCTATAATAAATTGTTAAACAATACTTACTTCCTATACACCTCATACCCAACATTCTCCAAAATCCCAATCATATTTCTCACCGGCTCCTTATCCCAATTTTGTACCTCCTTGCTGAGTTTATCCCATTCAATCAGGCAGTCATGATGTTTTTTCCGATCGTCCCGTACCGGCGCATACACCCAACCGTCTTCTGTTTTTTCATCCATCCAGCGTTGATGTTCCTGTTTTGCCATAATCAAAACTTCATCTATCACTTCTTTATCTTCTGGATTTTCTGTAAACGAAGTAACAGGAGTCTTGTTTTCATTTTTCAAAGCCATTTCGCAATTGATTAACGCCAATTTTTCATGATAACTTCTTGCCTGATTCAGATTTGAAAGTTTGAACTCTATGTCCAAATTTTCCCATGGTTTCGTATTTGGACGTTGTTTTCCTTTTTTAGTCATATAATCAACATAATTTTCATGAATCGCTCGTGCAATTCTCCCCTCCAACGACTGTTCTATCACTTTTATCAGTAAAATATCCGTAAATTTGCGGTCATTCAAATGGACAGACATCTGATTGCCCATCGGCAAGTCGGAAGGTAGCCATACGCCTGTTTTTATCTTGCTCATTTTCAGAATCGTTTCCATAGAACGCGCACCATGCTTGTATTCAGTTACGTACAGCATGGCTCTGAGGATGTTTTCGTCAATAAATTTTTTTCCATCCTTTATATTTTTTTTCAACCGTTCGTCTCGTTCGCACAGACTGCGCAACAACAAGGCTCTCCGCAAGATGCAAACATGGTCGGAGTCATTCTTTCTATTAGGTCCGGCTATGTCGATAGCGCCTTTTATACGGCTCACAAAATCAGGCCCTTTTACATTTTTGAACGCTTTCTGAGTCGCTTCATCTGTGGAACTCATCGGGGAAATAAAATTTTTGAATGTAGAGGCGGTACCGCCGGCAAAAACCAGTATGCACTTTCCCAATGGATGTTCGCCGGTGGTATCCTTGAATTTTCCGTCTTGCATCGGCATCAGGAAGTTTTTCAACCATTTTAATTCACCGGAATCAAATTCATCAAAAAAGACCAGCGGCAATTTATCTTCCAAAATTATATCGCGCACTTTTTGGAAGGCTGCGCCCAATTCATCCTCATTACTAATCTGCGCGACATTCACCGTATCGGTTTTAATATTACCACTGATACTGCCGGCTATCTGTTTTACGCCAAAGGATTTACCGGAACCGGGGGAACCGAACACAGCAATTGAAAGCGGCGTAATATCTTCTCCTTTTGAAAATTTCTTATTCGCATATTCTACAATCAGATTGCGTATGTTATTGAAACTCTCTATTTCAAAGCGGTCGATTGTTTTCAGTCCGCCGATTTGTAATATCGGCAAACCTTTACCTTCCAGCGCTTCATCACCGAATTTGATGAAATTTGCAGCCAGTTCATCTATGTAATTTTCGCCCTTGCTGTTTGCAATTATCCATGTATCAGGGAGGATGGTGTTTCCATCCGGAAAAACAGGAATAGTAATCAGTGCCTCGCCGTCTTCTCCTTCATTAAAAACCAAAAGGTCTTCAATATTTTTTTCGTTAATTATCGGATAATTTGATTCGTAAAGCCGCTTAGCGCTTTCTAAAACAGGGGTAAGTTGTAACTTCTTTGTTTGGTTTATAATATCCGGAAACTGCAAACTTGCAGCGGCAACCATAACGGCGAATGCGTCACCCAACTGTGCACTCTCTCCCAATTTTTCCCGTTGGGAACCTTCACATTTGCCGTCTGTCAAAACCATTGAAGCGCTACCAATAACGCCGTTTCTTGTTTCTATGTAAACGGCGGCATCTTCTGCAAAAGTAACAAGAATGTATGGCGATTTCAATAAATAGTTGATTCGGGTATTGTTGTTCAATTGCCAAAGCAGATTCATAGCGGTGCGCTCCCACGAAATGGCCTTGCTTATCATTGCGCCGTTATTCCGCAATACATTGGCGTCTAACATTAAAAGACAATGTCCGGCGATTTTGTCAAACGTTTCCTTCTTTGGCAATGTTTTATCAGACGCCCAAAGCGTTGGAACGGAAACCGGAGAAATATCGCCCAAGCCCTCATCCCACACGAGCGTGTATGGTGCGGCGCTATTTGTAGAAGGCGTATTGACCGATCCCTCCGTAATTCCGAGACGGCGATTGTCGGCATAATATTCACACCGGAAGGAATCGTCCGGAAGTTCATAACCCGTTAATCCGTGATGACTTAAAACCTGTTGAACAAGGGCAGCTCCTCCGGGAGCGGTCATTTCATGATAAACGCCTTTTTCCACATACGCAAATCTGCGACGAAAGGCATGGCCTAAAACATTTAATTGAAGCTTGTTTTCCATATCGCATTATTTTGTTTACAAGTACATATAATAAACGTAACAATTGATATAGTAATATTTTATGCTATATCATCCACAAAGATATATATTTTTGTTTTATTCGCATGTTGTTTTTTTATTTTTTTACCTATTATAGAACATACGACGGTCAGGTTAATAACAATCATCGGGTGCATTTCATATTAGGTGTTAGATTAATATCTAACGCTGATTCCTTCTCCTTTCAAATACGCTTTCAATTCGGAAATTTTTATTTCCTCAAAGTGAAAAACGCTTGCTGCTAATGCCGCATCGGCTTTCCCTTCAATAAATGCATCACGGAAATGTTCTTTTGCGCCGGCTCCACCGGAAGCAATGACAGGAATACTTAATGAAACAGACAATGTATGCAAGGCTTCATTGGCATAACCGGTTTTGACTCCGTCGTGTTTCATGCTGGTGAAAAGGATTTCTCCGGCGCCGCGGTTTTCGGCTTCTTTGGCCCAGGAGAACAGTTTTTTGTCGGTAGGGATGCGGCCGCCATTCAGATAACAAATCCATTCATTATGGATGTAATCCGCATCTATGGCAACCACACAAACCTGGTTGCCAAAGTTTTCGGCTATTTCATTAATTAAATTCGGACGGCGAATGGCTGCCGAATTTACGGATATTTTATCCGCTCCGGCATTCAAAAGTCTTTCAACATCCGAAAGTTCGTTAATTCCTCCTCCCACTGTAAACGGGATATTCAAATTTGCTGCAACTTTTGTGACCATCTCGGTAAAAGTCTTTCTGCCTTCGTGTGAAGCTGTAATGTCGAGGAAAACCAGCTCGTCCGCACCTTGTTCGCTGTATTGTTTTCCGAGTTCAACAGGGTCGCCGGCATCGCGGAAATTGACGAAATTAATGCCTTTGACGGTCATTCCGTCTTTAACATCCAAACAAGGTATGATTCGTTTTGCAAGCATAGATAAACTTTTTTACATTAAAAACTCCCTGATTTTTTCCCTAATGCCCGATTTTACACTTATCCAAGTCTGATTTCTGAAACTCACCGGTTCATCGCTGTCTTCTGCATCGTTAAAATACACAAGCGCCTGAGGAATAGAAATCAACATCATCTGATTGGGATATTTTTCTTTGTGAAAATTAATCATATCGGACAGATTATAGTGCTGTAATAATTCGTATAAATCCCAAAAGTCTTTCTTTTTACCTCTGCCTAAAATGGCCTGAATTTTCATTGCAATCAAATCGCGATCATCATACATGCGGATATTTTCCAACAACTCAACCGGATAAATTATCGGGTGCGGATAATATACCAAATCAATTTTTACACCGTCAATATAACAAAAAATGCCCCATTTGGAAAATTTTCCTTCATAAACAAACGAATCTCCGAATTCATATTGTAATGCATCAATAATCGGTTTCTGTTCAAATTGTTGAACGGAAAACATATCCAAATCGACAGAAGTGCGATGACCATATTTCAGAGAAAGCGCTGTCCCGCCAACCAAATTGAATGATTGGAGTTCCGGAATTTCCATCAGGGTTTTCAGTATGGAAAAAGTCCGGGGTTCAACTGTCTGAGTTTGTAACATCTGAAATCTTCTATGGATTTATTAATTACTGCTGCAGCCAAAGGAATTCTATGTTCCATCAGAAATTTTGCATTCAAGAGGACTTCTGTCACTTTTTCATCGCCATAATACCGCCTGCACTGCCGAATATCCTCCACATCGCCACGATCAAATACCCGCTCAATAATGAAATTGGCGCGTTTGTCGTAGTCGAGCTTATCGAAATCGACATCCCAAAACAGGCGACGATCAAAAACAGGTTTTTCTACACTTGTCATTTTTTCAATCCGGATTTTCTACAAATTTCACTAAATCCTTCAAACCGATTTTCCCTTCATAAATGGCTTTCCCGATAATAACCCCGGAAATATGAGCTTCTTCCAAACGTTCGATATCTTCGATACCGCTGATTCCGCCGCTTGCAATCAAACAGGCTTCCGGGTCGGCTTCTTTGATTTCCTTGTACAGTTCAATGTTCGGGCCTGTCAACATTCCGTCGCGGCTGATGTCCGTACAAATTACTTTCAGGATACCCTGCCGGCGCCATTTTTCAATAAAAGGAATTACGTCCTCGTTTGTTGTTTCCGTCCATCCGGTTACGGCAATTTTTTTGTCCTTGCAATCGGCGCCCAAAATAATGTATTCCGCGCCGAATTTATCAATCCACCGTTGAAAGATTTCCGGGTTTTTTACGGCGATGCTTCCGCCGGTAACCATCGCCGCCCCGTTATCAAAAGCAATGTCCAAATCGGAATCCGATTTCAATCCACCGCCAAAATCTATGATTAACGAAGTCCGGGAAGCAATCCTTTCCAAGACTCTGTAATTGATTATCCGGTTGGCTTTCGCTCCATCCAAATCCACGATATGAAGACGGGTAATGCCATGATTTTCAAACATTTTAGCTACTTCAAGCGGATCCTCGTTATACACTTTTTTCTGTTCGTAATCCCCTTGAGAAAGCCGGACAGCTTTTCCTTCTAAAATATCGATTGCCGGAATAATTTCTATCATTTTAAGAACCGGATTGTCATCGGATAAACATAGTCGTCACCATTATTCGCTTTTATTGCAGCGATAATAGCACAAGCAATTTGCAAGACTGCAATAAGTCCGAGCAAAAAGAATCCGACAAGAATTATACACAGTATGGCAGAGACAACCGCATATATCACCATGGATATGATAAAATTGATAATTTCTTTGCCGGAAGCATTGATTCTCGCATTGTTATCTTTGTTGAGCATCCATAAAATCAAAGGTGCGAAAAATCCCAATCCCGGTAAAATGTATCCGCCCAACTGAGAAATGTGCATCAATGCGACGTATGAGTTTTCAGACATCCCCAAATAGGGAGAGCGATAAGATTGATTTCCTGTGTTATTGAATATCTTATCTTTTTCACGTTGATATTCTTCTTCGGTAATCGAACCGTTTTTCCTGAGTTCGTCTAATGTTTTTAAATCTTCGTAGTTCATAAATCGTAATTATTAAAATTGTATAAAATTGCGCAATATTTTTTCGCCTACAGCGCCGCTTTTTTCAGGATGAAACTGAGTTGCATAAAAATTATCCTTCTGTATCGAAGCGCTGAATTTTTGAATATAATCCGTTGTAGCAATGGTAAATTCGCTCTCCGGAACATAATAGCTGTGTACGAAATACACAAAATCTCCTTTGGAAAGTCCTTTGTATAAATCGCTTCGCAAATTCGATAAATCATTCCAACCTATATGTGGAACTTTATCTTCTTGTTTCTCAGGTCGAAACTTGAGAACAGGAACGTCGAAAACACCCAAACAACCGGTATTTCCTTCTTCCGAAAACCGACATAACAACTGCATTCCGATACAAATTCCCAACACCGGTTGTTTCAAACCTTTAATCACCTCATCTAATCGATGTTCTTTCAAATACTGCATCGTCGTACCGGCTTCTCCCTGTCCGGGAAAAATAATCTTGTCGGCTTTCTGCAAAATTTCCTTGTCGGCGGTGATGACCGGTTCAATTCCCAACCGTTTCAGTCCGTAATCGACCGAATAAATATTACCGGCATTGTATTTGATAATTGCAACGACCATTATTTTGCAAAGGCAACCGCTCTTGTTTCGCGGATTACCGTAATTTTCACCTGTCCCGGATAAGTCATTTCGTCCTGAATTTTCTTGGCGATTTCGTTCGAGAGATTTTCCGTTTCGATATCGGTGATACGGTCTGCTCCAACGATTACACGCAATTCTCGACCGGCTTGTACGGCATACGTTTTCAGTACGCCGGGATAAGATAAAGCCAACTGTTCCAAATCGTTCAAACGTTTAATATAGGCTTCGACGATTTCGCGTCTTGCACCCGGTCTTGCGCCCGAAATAGCGTCGCATACTTGAACGATAGGAGCTAACAAACTCGTCATTTCCGTTTCGTCGTGGTGAGCACCGATGGCATTTACGATATCCGGTTTTTCTTTGTATTTTTCGGCTAATTTCATACCGAGAATAGCGTGTGGCAATTCCGGTTCATCATCAGGCACTTTTCCGATGTCGTGCAACAATCCGGCTCTTTTGGCTTTTTTCGGATTGAGACCTAATTCGGCTGCCATCACTGCACAGAGATTGGCTGTTTCGCGGGAATGTTGTAAAAGATTTTGTCCGTAAGAAGAACGGTATTTCATGCGTCCGATCATACGAATCAATTCCGGATGTAAACCGTGGATACCCATATCGATAGTCGTCCGTTTACCGGTTTCGATGATTTCGTCTTCTATTTGTTTGCGAACTTTATTCACGACTTCTTCAATACGGGCCGGATGGATGCGACCATCCTGAACCAGCTGGTGTAAAGCCAAACGGGCGATTTCACGCCTTACCGGATCAAATCCCGAGAGCACAATGGCTTCGGGCGTATCGTCAACAATGATTTCGATGCCGGTAGCTGCTTCCAAAGCGCGGATATTGCGTCCTTCCCGTCCGATAATCCGTCCTTTGATTTCGTCGGAATCAATGTGGAAAACGGTAATTGCATTTTCAATGGCGGTTTCCGTCGCGATTCGTTGGATGGTTTGAATGATGATTCGCTTCGCTTCTTTATTAGCGGTCATTTTGGCTTCTTCCATCACCTCGTTGATAAAGGCTGAAGCAGAGGTTTGGGCTTCTTCTTTCAGTGATTGCGCCAAACGTTCTTTAGCTTCTTCGGCCGACAAACCGGAAAGGGCTTCCAAACGTTCGATTTCCATCTTATGAACCTTATCCAATTCTTGCTTTTTCTTTTCGATGATGTCTAATTGACTTTCCATGTTTTCGCGAATCGTATCAACTTCCGTTTTTTTCTTGTGAAGATCATCTTGTCGTTGATTTATAGCCAGTTCGCGTTGTTTTAACTTGGCTTCTTGCGATTGTATTTTGGAGTTTCGGGCATTGACTTGTTTCTCCAATTCGGCCTTCATGGTGATAAATTTTTCTTTGACTTCCAGCAATTTATCTTTTTTTATTGTTTCAGCCGTTTTTTGAGCATCGTCAATAATCTGTTTGCATTTAGAATGAAGTAATTTATTCGATAATAGCCACGCAACAGCGCCTCCCAAGACCAGACATATAATGCCTGTAATTATTGTTTCTACCATATCAATTTAAATTTATTATGCTTTAAGATATTCTTCTAATTCTTTATCCAAAGCTTCAATTTTGTCAAAAACGGGAGAGATGTCTTGTATTTGCTTGATTCTAAGATTTTCAGCCGAAATATCAATAGCCGCCATTGCCAGTAAATCCTTCAATCCGAGTTTGGCAGCCGGAAATGCAGAACTGTATCTGATTATTTTTTCATTAATATTTGTTGCCGCTTTACGGTATATGCCTTCCTCTATCCTCTTACAGGTCAATGGATAGTGTTTTTCTGCAACGTACAATTGTATTTTGAAAAAATCAGTTGGCATTTGAAATTTATTCGTTTAATAAAGCAATGCATTTATCAACCTCTCGAACTAAATTCGACAATCTTTTTTTGGCTACGCTAAAATCATTTTGTCTCACCGAAATAATTTTTGCCATTTTCAAGTTGTCATATTTATTTTTCAATTGTTCATTTTCTTCCGTCAATGACTCATTTAAAGCTTTCTGACCGACTAACAGTGATTTTAGGTCCGCATTTTCTTGTTTCAGACTGTCACAAAGAAACATCAGTTGGCGAACCCTGGCTTCAAAATTAGCTACCATTTTTGCTTGGTCGTCGGTCATCTGATTTTAAATTTCCTACAAAAGTATATAATAGTCTTGATGTTTCAAAGAAAAATGATAATTTTCTTTACAAATTTTTGTAGCGGAGCAAAGATTCAATGTAATAATAATCGGCGTAAGTCAAGGGTACATCAACTTCCGAGTTCCCCGGCAAATGCCCTACCGAATGTTTCAAAATGAAATTTCCATTGGTTCCCTTTTCCGCAAAATACTCCGGCGAAGACAAACTACGCAGCTGTATTTCAGACACATCAAGGTAAGTTTTTGCCAAAGATTTATCCACATAACCGCTGAGTTCGATCAAGGCGGAAGCAATAATGGCCCCGGCCGAAGCATCGCGTTTAGCGTTAGGAATATCGGGCGCATTAAAATCCCAATACGGAATTTTATCGGCCGGCAGATTGGGATGATGCAGTATAAAATTTGCAATCCGTTCGGCTTGTTTGAGATATTTCGGATCTTTGGTTTCTCGATACACCATCGTGAAACCGTAGAGCGCCCAGGCTTGACCACGCGCCCATGCCGATTCGTCGGCATAGCCCTGATGAGTGACTTTCATTTCCGGCAGACCGGTCAGCGTGTCATACGAAACGACGTGATAGGAACTGTAATCGGGACGAAAATGATTCGCTATTGTCTTGTCGGCATGTGAGATAGCGATTTCTCTATATTTGGGATTACCGGAAGTTTTTGAAGCCCAAAACAACAGTTCGAGATTCATCATGTTGTCGATAATCACCGGATATTGCCATCTGTCCCGGTTATTCCAATCCCAAGAACGAATCAATCCAATGCGGGGATTATAACGACTGGCGAGCGATTCGGCGCCCGTGAGCAGAATATTGCGATAGACAGTGTCACCTGTTAAGCGGTAGCCGTTGCCGAAACTGCAATAGAGCATAAAACCCAAATCATGGGTGCGCCTGTTATTTTTTTCCTGTTCGATGCGGGAAGTATAGTTTTTCGCATCATTCAATAATTGCGTATCATGTTTATATTCATACAGATACCACAATACTCCCGGTAAAAATCCGCTGACCCAATCGCCGGAGGAAGTTGTTTTTAATTTCCCTTCGGCATCCGTTGTCTTCGGGAGACTCTTGGGTTGATCAATCAATGATTGCGCCATCAATAAGGATTGATCTGCCGATCGATCAAGTTGGCGATTGACCAGCGTTTGCATATTTTCTTTTTTAGCTCCGCAAGAACATAAAAGCAGAGCGAATAAAAAAATAAAAGCTACATTATTGTTTTTTTGATTTTTCATTGAAATTATTCAGATTTATATGTTTGAAATCATGTTATTTGTGTAACCTAGTAACCACAAAGATACAATGAAAAAATGAAAATAATATATTATTACCTTGATTTTATTTTAGAAAATAATTGCCATATAGAAAAACTTTAAAACAAAAACAGGCCCACTCAACCAAAGTTGACTGAACCTGTTCAAAAAAACGGCAGCGACCTACTCTCCCACACGCTGTGCAGTACCATTGGCGTGGCCGGGTTTAACTTCTCTGTTCGGGAAGGGAAGAGGTGGAACCCCGGCGCCAT
>BNTV01000094.1 GCA_025996865.1 Bacteroidia bacterium | reverse complement strand
CCGTGTGATTTCGTCCAATGCTTCGGGAACGGAATCGACCTGCATCCGCAAACGGGCAGCTGCTTCGTCCATCAAATCAATCGCCTTGTCGGGCAAATACCGGTCGGAAATGTAACGGGTAGAAAGCCTTGGCCGAATATTTGTTCGACGATGAAAACATGATAACCCGGATTGATATGAGCGAGTATCAGGAAAAATTTACAGTGACCCGTTTAATCGGTTCGCCTCCGGGATATGTCGGGTATGATGAAGGCGGACAGTTGACCGAAGCCGTGCGCCGCAAACCCTATTCGGTGGTTCTGTTCGACGAAATCGAAAAAGCGCATCCCGATGTGTTTAACGTTCTGTTGCAAGTACTTGACGATGGCCGTTTGACCGACAACAAGGGACGTACCGCCAATTTCAAGAATACGATTATTATCATGACTTCCAATATGGGTTCGCAGATTATTCGTGAAAATATCGGGCAGGCACAAGGTAAAGGGAAAACAGAGAAGGAACAAATCATGGAAAAAACCAAGGATGAAGTTCTGGATTTGTTGAAAAAAACCATCCGTCCCGAGTTTTTGAACCGGATTGACGAAACGATTATGTTTACGCCTCTGGATGAATCGGAAATCAGGGCGATTGTGCAATTACAATTGGATGGCGTGAAAAAACAATTAGCGGAAAACGGTGTGGAATTGCAGTTTACCGATGCGGCGGTTGATTTGATTGCCGAGGAGGGTTACGACCCGCAATATGGCGCACGTCCCGTGAAGCGAGTGATTCAGCGGCAAGTGTTGAATCCGCTGTCGAAGGATATTCTGGCCAGAAAAATCAATCACGGCAAACCGATTGTTGTGGATGTGGTTGAGGGGTTGTTGAAGTTCTCCAATTAAGGACAATTAATTCAATATTATATGAAAGTACGAATAATTTTATTAAGCAGTATGATGATTTTGGGCGCTTGCCAGTTAAAGACAAAGTTAGTCTATCCCGCAGCGGAAAAGGACAACACCGTGGATAATTATTTCGGAACGGAAGTGCCCGATCCCTACCGTTGGCTTGAAAACGACACTTCTCAGGCTACAGCCGCCTGGGTCGAAGCGGAAAACAAGGTAACCAACGAATATTTGGCAAAAATTCCTTTCCGCGAACAACTGAAACAACGGTTAACGGATTTGGTGAACTACGAACGCATTGGCATACCTCAGAAAAAGAAGGGGAAATATTATTTTTCCAAGAACAATGGTTTGCAAAACCAAAGCGTTTTATACGTAAAGAATTCTTTGGACGGCGAAGCGACTGTTTTGTTGGATCCGAATACCTTGTCGGATGACGGTACGGTAGCGCTGTCCGGCGTCAGTTTCTCCAACGACGGGAAATACATGGCCTATATCGTTTCCCGCAGCGGTTCGGATTGGCGGGAAATTTATGTCATCGACCTTGCCACCCGGAAGCTGCTCGACGGCCCTGTCTTATGGTCAAAATTCTCCGGTGCAAGTTGGAAAGGCGACGGCTTTTATTACAGCGCTTATGACGCTCCGGTGGCCGGCAAAGAATTTTCCAATGTGAACGAAAATCACAAAATTTATTATCACAAATTAGGCGATCCGCAATCGAAAGATGTACTGGCCTTTCAAAATCAGGAAGAACCCAAACGGTTTTACACTACCGAAGTGAGCGAAGACGAACGGGTTTTATTCATTTTCGAATCGGGAGCCGGTAGCGGGTACAATCTTTTTCTCAAAGATTTAACGAAAGCGAATGCACCGGTTATCGCTTTAACGAACGATATGGAATACAGCTATTATCCCATCGAAGTAATCGGGAATAAAATTTACTTTATCACGAATTATCAATCACCGAAATACCGGATTATGACGGCCGATATCGCTTCGCCCAAATTGAGCGAATGGAAAGAATTGGTTCCTGAAAATGAATCCGTGTTAAGTAACGCCCAAATTATTGGCGGACGCTTGATTTTAACTTACGATAAAGACGCATCGAATCATGCTTACGTTTTCGGTTTAGACGGAAAACAGTTGCACGAAATCACTTTGCCGGCTTTAGGTTCGGTTGGTTTCAGCGGCGATAAGGATGATAAGGAAACATTTTACAGTTTTACTTCGTTCACTTATCCGTCCACTATTTTTAAATACGATATGGATAAAAATGTATCGGAATTGTATCTAGCTCCCAAGGTTGCTTTTAATCCCGAAGATTACGTGACGGAACAGGTATTTTATCCAAGCAAGGACGGAACGAAAATTCCCATGTTCCTTACCTGCAAAAAAGGATTGAAAAAGGATGGGAATAATCCGGTTTTCCTTTACGGGTACGGAGGTTTTAATGTCAGCCTGAATCCCGGTTTTTCGACCGGTCGTTTGCCGTTCCTCGAAAACGGAGGCATTTATGCGCAAGCCAATTTGCGCGGAGGCGGCGAATACGGTGAAGATTGGCATCAAGCCGGTACCAAGCTGAACAAGCAAAATGTATTTGACGATTTTATCGCGGCTGCCGAATATTTGATTCAGGAAAAATATACGAATAAAGGAAAACTCTCCGTTGTCGGCGGTTCTAACGGAGGATTGCTGGTCGGCGCTGTTGTCAACCAGCGTCCCGATTTGTTCAAGGTTGCCATTCCCGAAGTCGGCGTAATGGATATGCTTCGTTATCATATCTTTACTATCGGTTGGAATTGGGCGAGCGATTACGGAACCAGCGCCGATAACGAGGAAATGTTTCGATACCTTCATGCCTATTCCCCCATCCATAATATCAAAAACGACGGAACTCCTTATCCGGCGATTTTAGTAACGACCGCCGACCACGACGACCGCGTAGTTCCGGCCCATTCGTTCAAATACATCGCTACTTTACAGGCTTCCGATACGGGTGATGCAGCTAAACTTGTCCGCATCGAAACCAAAGCAGGGCACGGAGGTGGAAAGCCGCTTGCCAAACAAATTGAGGAAACGGCTGATATTTATGCTTTTATCATGTATAATATGGGGATGAAGATGCGGTGAAAATCGGAATCAAATTTCCTAATCAATCCGCTCAAACCGCGTATAAGGCACTAAAGCCTCCGGAATCAAAATCCCGTCGGGAGTCTGGTTGTTTTCCAGCAAAGCCGCTACAATGCGGGGCAAAGCAAGCGCACTCCCGTTTAAGGTGTGACACAATTGTATTTTTTTGTCTTCACTGCGATAACGGCATTTCATCCGGTTGGCTTGGTAGCTTTCAAAATTGGAAACCGAACTGACTTCCAACCAGCGTTGCTGCGCCGCGGAAAATACTTCAAAATCAAAAGTCAGTGCGGAAGTAAAACTCATATCTCCACCGGAAAGTCGCAAAATGCGCCAGGGCAATTCTAATTTTTCGACTAAAGTTTGCACATAATCAACCATTTCCTGAAGAGATTCGTATGAGCGTTCCGGTTTTTCAATCCGGACAATTTCCACTTTATCGAACTGATGTAAACGGTTTAAACCGCGCACGTCTTTTCCGTAAGAACCGGCTTCACGACGGAAACAAGCCGAATAAGCCGTATTTTTGACCGGTAAATCTTTTTCATCCAAGATTACATCGCGGTAAATGTTGGTGACAGGAACTTCCGCCGTTGGAATCAAATATAAATCATCCAAACCGGCATGATACATTTGCCCTTCTTTATCAGGTAAATTTCCTGTTCCGTAACCCGAATCGGCATTCACCACGTAAGGCGGTTGAATTTCGACATAACCGGCTTCGCGGGCATTATCCAAGAAAAAATTAATCAGTGCGCGTTGTAATTGCGCCCCTTTTTGTTTGTAAACCGGAAAACCGGCACCGGCAATTTTTACGCCCAATTCAAAATCAATCAAGTCATACTTTTTCGCTAATTCCCAGTGCGGGAGCGCTCCGTCGTACAATTCAGGAATCGTTCCGCCGGTTTTTTCCACGATGTTATCTTCGGCGCTTTTGCCTTCGGGTACGCTGTCGGCAGGAAGATTGGGGATTTGCCAAAGCAATTCGGTCAGTCGTTTTTCGGCCTCTTTCAGGTCGATTTCCAACTGTTTGTTTCCTTCTTTCATTTCGGAAACCTGTGCGCGGGCCGATTCGGCGGCTTCCTTTTGACCTTCTTTCATCAGTTGTCCGATGGATTTCGACAACCGATTCAGTTCGGAAAGATTTTTATCCAATTGCTGTTGAGCGGCTTTCCGCTTTTTGTCGGTTTCAATCACTTCATTGATAATCGCTTTGGCATCGTAATGTTTTTTTGCCAGTTTATCAATCACTTCCTGCGTATTTTCCGTAATGACTTTAAGTGTAAGCATGATTTTATATTGAATTTGGGCACAAAGATAACGATTATTTATTACATAAACCAAACAAGCAATGAATGGAAAAATACCATAAGCAAGGTATTTCCTATAAAATCTAAAAATAACTATCTTTACAAAGTTTTTGCTTATTAAAACATGGTAAAATACAACAAAAAGAAAGAAGAACAAACAGAATACGAGTTATTAATGCGCTTGCGGAAAGGGGATTCGCAGGCTTTTACCGCTCTCTTTCATGCCTGTAAAGATAAACTTTACGGGTTTCTTTTGGGTATTGTCAAATCGGAAGATAAAACGGATGATTTGGTGCAGGATATTTTTCTTAATATATGGCAAAACAGAGAAAGTTTGCCTGAAATAGATAATTTGGATGCTTACTTGTTTACGATGGCTAAAAATTTGGCTTTTGATAACTTGCGTCGATTTGCTAAAGAAACATTCATTTTGGATGAACTTTTACAAGGATGTAATGATACGGAATATGTCAGTCCTGAAGGTTTATTTATAGAAAAGGAACTGGAAGAAAAAATTCGGGAAGCGGTAAACCAATTACCTCCCCAACAACAAAAAATCTATAAATTACGCGAACATGAAGGCCTTCGTCATGAGGAAATCGCCCAAAAACTTAACCTGTCCGTATCCACAAGCAAGAATACCACCAAACAGGCCATAGCGAATTTGCGCAAAAGTTTAATCCGGTTATACCCTGATATTTCTTTATTTGTAATTTATTTTTTATTTTGAATAGACTTTTTTCTTTCTTATTCGTCATTATAGTAGAAACAAGAAAGAAGAAATGGGAAAAAAAGATAATAATGACAGGATTCATTCTTTAATATTAGCTTATTTGGCAAATACTTGTACCCCGGAAGAAAAAAAGGAACTTTCCGGATTTATCGCTGTAATGGAAGATGAAGAACTTTTCCTGTCAATAGAAAAAGTCTGGCAGGATTATAAACCAAAGACTGCCATGCCGAAAGAAAAGGCTTTGACTATGTTGAGTAATATATTGAGCAACAATACGCAACCGATCAAACACAAATCAGGCAATAAACGTTTGCTCCTGCGTTCACTGTCGATAGCCGCATCCATTGCAGCGCTTGTCGTTTTCAGTTTTTTAATCCGGCCTAAAGCAAATCATCAGGAAACACAATCTGTTTGGGTTGAAGCCGTAGAAGTCGGTACGGATATTCCGACCGATTACATTCGTAATATCACGCTTCCCGATGGTAGCAGCATCATACTTCAGGCAAAAAGTACCATCCGGTATATGAGCGATTTTTCAGGAAACACAAGAGAAATAAGCCTTGAAGGTCAAGCCTTTTTCGATATTACGCCCGATCCCGAAAAACCCTTTATTATCCACACCGGTTTAATCAAAACCACTGTTTTGGGTACAGCGTTCAACATCAAAGCGCTACCCAGCGAAAAAGAGGTAACCGTTTCCGTAACAAAAGGTAAAGTAAGAGTTGAAAATGATAACAAAGTACTCGCCGCTTTAACGATGAATCAGGAATTGCATTATAAACAGGAAGATAGGGAGATAAAACACACTCCCGTACTGATCGAAAAAGTCGTTACGGACTGGACAAAACAAGATATGGAATTTGATCACGTTCCATTAAAAGACGTCGCCGGAATATTAAGTAAAAGATATGGAGTGAGCATTGAAATAGTCGGTTTGGAATTGGCCGATTCGGAAATAGTTTCTTCCTTCGACGGAACAGAATCTTTAGAAGATATACTCAAAGTCTTATGTGCTATCAATTCGAGAACCCGCTTTGTGACGGAAAACAAAAACATTATTATATCTAACAAATGAATATTAAAGGTATGAAAAAGAATTTATATAAAAATAAAAGAGTGATGATTTTTCTTTCTTTGGTGTTTTTAATGATAAATCCATTCCTTGTGAAAGGGCAGACTCTTGATAAGGAAATCACATTTGAGTTACAAGACAAGTCATTGGATGAAGGATTACAATTGCTGGGGAAAATATCAGGCTTCAAAATGTCCTATTCCTCTCAATTGCTACTGAAACACAAAAACGTTTCAGTAGAAAAAGGCCGGCGAACCGTTGAGGCTACACTGGATTTACTGTTGGCAAATACAAATCTGACAGCTCGTATTCAAGATTCACGGATATTGATAGTGGAAAAGGAGAATGATACGAAAACCGATCTTTTGCCCTCTAAAGTTATTTCCGGAAAAGTAACGGACGGGAAAGGAGAGTCGTTGCCGGGCGTTTCCGTCAAAATCAAAAACACTGCGAAAGGGACGGTAACGGATAACGAAGGTAATTTTTTACTTGAATCGGAATCGGATGAAACGTTAGTCTTTTTGTATGTGGGTTTTCAATCATTGGAAATTATGGCAGGACGGATTTCACCTGTTACGGTACTTAAAGAAAAAACAGAAGAATTATCGGATGTTGTGATAACCGGTATCTATACCCGTAACAAGGAGAGTTTCACGGGATCTTCCTCTACATACAGCCAAAAAGAATTGAAAATGGTGGGAAATCAGAATGTATTACAGAGTGTGCGCACCCTGGATCCTTCGTTTGCAATCATCGAAAACAATCAATTCGGTTCTGATCCCAACAGATTGATGAATATAGAGATACGTGGGAAGAGCAGTGTGATTGGCTTAACGGAGGATTTCGGTACAGATCCGAATCAACCGCTGTTTATTTTGGACGGTTTTGAAACAACCCTGGCTACGGTCAGCGATTTGAGTATGGACAGGGTAGAGAGTATAACCCTCCTGAAAGATGCCGCATCAACGGCTATTTACGGTTCGAAAGCGGCAAACGGAGTGGTGGTCATAGAAACACGAAAACCCGAATACGGTAAGTTAAAACTGAATTATAACGGGAATTACTCCTTTACATGGGCGGACTTGTCGGATTACAACCTGATGAATTCGATGGAAAAGCTTACCTTTGAGCGCCTTTCCGGCGCATTCGGCTTAACGGATGCCAATGGAAACCTCACCAGTAACGATTACGAAACTTATTACTATAATACCTACCGGGAGGTACTGCGGGGAGTGGATACCTACTGGTTAGCAGAACCGTTACGTTTTGCAGTTGTCAACAAACAGAATCTTTTTGTAGAAGGCGGAGATAATTATCTGCGTTATGGAGTCGGATTGTCCTACAGTAATACACAGGGAGTTATGAAAGGTTCGGAACGGAATGTGATTAACGGTAACGTACGTCTGATGTATCGTCGCGGTTCTCTTGCGATAAATAACAATTTCAATGTGGACAATACGGTTGCCGACCACGAACCTGTTGCATTTTCGAAATTTTCCCGTGCAAATCCTTATTTTCGCAAATACGATGAGAACGGAGAACCCCAAATGGTGTTGAGTTCCGACCGTTACTCCGCTTTTAACCCTTTGTGGGATATGAAACAGAATAGTTACAATCGTAAAACCGATTTTGCCTTCACCAACCAATTTGAACTGGATTGGAATATAACGGAAGATTTACGGACGAGGGTACGTCTTGGCATCAGTAAGGATGCAGGAAAGGGTATTCAATTTGTTTCACCGAAAAATTCAACATTCTCCGGTGTTGCTACGGAATTAAAAGGCAATTATACAGAGTCCAATAATGATCTCTTCAAGTATGATGGAGAGACAAGTCTCATTTACGGAAAGTTGTTTGGGGCTAAGCACCGGATTAATGCCGTTGGCGGATTTAAATTGAGTGAAGATAAAGCGACTAACAGCGAATATATCGTTGTCGGATTCATGGACGATATGCTGACCAGACCTTCTGCTGCGATGCAATATAAACCCGGTACCCTGCCCGCTTTTTCCGACGAGATGCGCCGGACAGCCAGTTTTTTCCTCAATACGAGCTATTCCTACTACAGTCGCTACCTGTTTGACGTCAATTACCGGTCTGATGGATCATCCGTCTTCGGTACGGATCGCCATTTTGCCAATACCTGGTCAATGGGGGTTGCATGGAATCTTCATAATGAAAGTTTCATAAAAGATTACATTTCAGGAATAAACACCCTCAAATTGCGTTTTTCTATCGGAAATCCCGGGAATCAGAATTTTAGCGACTATATATCCGTCAGGCTTTACGGATACAACTTCGGTAATGCCAATCCGTTCGGATCCAGTATGTCGGTTTCTACTTTCGGCAATGAAGGATTAGAGTGGCAGAAGACGCTTGACCGGAATTACGGTCTTGATCTGGTAGTGCTGAATAATCGATTGCGTCTCAATGTGGACTATTTCGATAAAAAGACAGATCCGCTGTTGGTTTACATAGGCGTTCCCACCTCTACGGGAGTTAGTAAAGTGCCGCGTAACCTTGCTCTTCAATTGACCAGAGGTTCTACCTTGACTGCGAATTATTCAATAATCAAAAAAGAGAACCTTATGTTGTCGGCAAATGTCAACATGCGCCATATCACCTCCGTATATCAGGGTATGGGCGATGCACTTAAAAAATTCAACCTCGAAAATCAGGGGAGCAATCTTACCCGCTATTATGACGGAGGCAGTCCTACCGACATTTGGGCGGTACGTTCACTTGGAATAGACCCCGGTACCGGACGTGAAGTCTTTTTGACTAAGGATGGTAACGAGACTTTTTTGCACAATTACGACGATGAAGTAGTAGTGGGCAATACCGAACCGAAAGTTGAAGGAACTTTTGGATCTTCTTTCTACTACAAGGGATTTACCGCTTCGTTCAACTTTCGATACCGCATGGGAGGACAAATTTTTATGAAAACTTTATATGATAAAGTGGAGAATATTTCCGATCGTTTCCAAAATCAGGACAAACGTGCGCTTTACGATCGCTGGCAAAAACCGGGCGATAATGCAAAATTCCGTTCGATTTCCATCAACGAAAGCGCTCCGATGTCTTCGCGTTTTGTAATGGATAACAACATCCTGTCGGGAGAGTCAATATCTCTCGGATATGAATCCGACGCGCCATGGTTGCGGCGGGTAGGCGCCTCTGCGATGACCGTGCGAGGCTACATGAACGACATATTTCGTTTTTCTACCGTAAAAAACGAACGTGGTATTGATTATCCTTTCTCCCGCTCGTTCTCCCTTTCGTTGGGTTTCAGGTTTTGACGTTGTAACAATTAAAATAACATAGAAATGAAAAATATCATAAAATTCAGCGCTTTTCTTCTACTCCTGCTCATGCCCTCGTGCGAGAAATGGATTGACGTAAAACCGTCGGACAGAGTATCCGAACAGATACTTTTTGAATCCCGCGAAGGATTCCTTAAAGCCCTGAACGGGGTTTATACCGGACTTGCAGACCGTTCAATATATGGCCGTACTACCATCGGTCCGATTGAAATCATGGCGCAGTACTTCAAGGGAAACGGTAATTTCAATGGGGCTTATGCCCAATATTCATATATGGCTAACGATGTAATAAAAAAGACTTTTAGTGATTACTGGTCAAAAAGTTATTATCTAATTGTCAATTGCAATATTATCATCGACGAATGTGACGAGAAAAATCCTATCCTGCCCGGAATATGGTACGGCTTGGTGAAGGGCGAAGCCCTTGCCCTGCGCGCTTTCCTGCATCTGGATTTGTTGCGCCTCTACGGGCCAATATACTCTCTTGATAAAGACAAAGCGTGTATTCCCTACGTAACAAATACCAATCAGGAAGTAACGCCCCTGCTGAAAGCAGAACAGGTGATGGAGAACATTCTTGCGGATCTGACGGAAGCTATGAAATTGCTGAAAGATTCCGACCCGATTTTCGAAAACGGAGTAGCCAATTCTTCTTCGCTATACGGGGACAATTCGTTACGTTACCGCCAGTACCGAATGAATTACTATGCAGTAAAAGGATTGCTTGCAAGAGCCAGCCTGTGGAGCGGGAATAAAACAGCAGCCTGTCAATATGCAAGCGAGATCATCAATGAAGTGCAGGTTGCCGGCAGTGAAGTATTTCCTTTTGCGACGGTTGCAATGGCAACGGATGGAACGAATCCGAACCGGGTATTTTCACCCGAAGTGATGTTTGCCGTTTACGATCAGGCGATTGGAACAGAAATATTCGGTCAGTTGTTTCTCCCGTTGCTTCCGACAAATGATTTTCTCACCTTCCCGTTCCAAAATAACAATACACTCTACACAGGACGCATCTCGGAACTCTATACCGACAACAGCGATATCCGCTACCGGGCATGGTGGGGAGTATATACTACGACAACCGGCATCAATTACAATTATTTCCGAAAATATGAGGCGGTAGCATCCAATAATACATCTGCTCAATTCCGTACGATGATTCCCCTCATTCGCCTGAGTGAGATGTATCTGATTGCGGCGGAGTGTACAGCTTCTCTTACCGAGGCGGAACAGTTGGTGAATACCCTCCGGGAAAAACGCGCTTGTTCGACCAGACTTCCTTTTACTACCGAAACGGAACGTATGACAAACATTACGGCAGAGTTTCGACGCGAATTTCTTGGAGAAGGACAAATGTTTTATTTCTATAAACGGCAGGCAACGGATGTTTTACCGGACGCCCAGCAATATGCTCCGGGCAGGACCATCAACATGAACTTGCAGCAATATGTGGTTCCGCTTCCGGATAATGAGATTAATTATAGAACAGATTAGTAATTTTTTAAGAAATAACGTAAATGAAAAATTTTATTATAGCAATAACAGTTCTAACGGTCATGTCGCTATTAGAAAGTTGCGAACGGGAATTGATGTCCTACGAAGGAGATCCGGGTATCTACTTCGCAGTACAGTCGGGACGGGTGGAAGGTAACGAAAAAACATGGCCTTACTCGCCCTATACCACTGTGGAATTTGTCAAGATTACAGGCGATACCTATACTGTTAATCTTAAAATAATGGCTACCGGTGAAGTTAAAGAGTACGATCGGCCATTCCGTATCTCTCTTGACTTGGAGACGACAACAGGCATTTCCGGAGTTGATTACGAAACCATTCCGACCGAAGGGATTATTCCGGCCGGGAAACTGGTCACCTATTTTCCCATTGTGTTGCACCGTACGGTTATAATGGAGGCCGACACCGTGAAAATCGGATTACAATTAGCAGCAAACGAACATTTCAAATTGACCTTCCCATCCTGGGGAGCGCCTACCGATCTCAAAGACGGTACCGTTTATAATGATTTCGACGCTTCCAAACATGTTATTCGCGCAATGGATATCCTTGTGCAGCCGGCCCAATGGTTGGGCGGTTTTAATCAATACGAAACCGGCAATCCGGAATTTAATACGTTCGGCGCTTTTACACCCAAAAAGTTCAAACTATTATCCGAACTTACAGGATATGTCTATACCGATTTTATGACGAATCCTCCCATGACGGCGGGATTGCAAGCTGTGCTTGGAAGGTTTCTGGCAGATTACCTGATCGCAGAATACAAGGCGGGACGGGCAGTTACAGAAAATGACGGTCGCTTGATGTGGGCTGACGGATGTCCATGGAAAAGCTATGCGGGCATTCCATGGAACGGTGAATATGTTGATTATTGGCAATAAACTAAAAAAATTTACACATGAAACCTAAAATATTTTTCACGCTTGTGTCGGTGGCGCTCTTGTGCGTTACATGTAAAAATGAAGATTTGGGTAATTACGATTACCATGAAATCACTGATATGAAAATTGCAGGAATAGATTCCATCTATCAGGTGATGGTAGATGTGGGATTTTTGGACATCACTCCTGCAATCATACTGTCGGACGGAGGAAATCCTGATGATCCGCGTTACGAATACCTTTGGATATCGAACAAATTGATGGGACGCAGGGACACTATCGGGCACGAACGGACGCTGCACTGGCAGGCGAGTCTGCCGATAGACAGTTATGACCTGTATTTCAGGGTAACTGATAAAGAAACCGGAATGTTATGGAAATTCAATGCAAAGTATAATATAGTCTCTTATCACAGTCGCGGTTTTCTGATGATTGGAGAAAATGCACAGGGGAAAGTTCAGGTACAGATGCTTTCAATGCTAACGGGACAGGATACCGTTTTATATACGAATTTGCTTGCCAATAGCGAACTTCCCGAACTGACAGGCCCAAAGGAAGTGTTTCATACCGGAAGCAGCGGCGGTACGAATACGCGGCGGATTTGGGTGATTACCGAATCGGGTTCCTACTGGATTGACCGTTTTTCCCTGAAATCATCCCCGATAAACACACTGAACAGTTTCATGCTGACTCCGCATATTCCGGCGCTTAATCTGGTTAATCTGGCTCCGCGTATAAAACAGCAGGACGGAGGTACCGGAGTAAATGGACAACGCTTTTTCATAACCGGCGACGGCAATATGTATGCCAGTTACATCAGCATCTATGGAGGCATTTACGAATTCCCCGTCAACTGTCTGGCCAATGATCTTAATACTTATTTTCCGGCAAGTCCCTGTATGTTTTATGCCCTGAACTCGGTGAATGCTATTGTTTGGTATGATACCAACAATGAGCGGTTTATGATTTATACCAGCGCACTGAATAAAAATTCGACGCTTTTGACGGATGGCGCTAATGATTCTTTTCCATGGAATCAGGAAAAAACAGGACGTACACTGATTTACGGCGAGAATACGCGCGATACGGAGGGAGGTTCCGGCGACGGCAATTCGTTTGCTATTATGCATAGTGATACGGAAAATTCAACTTTTATTTATAAATTCTACGCCAAAAACCCGCCTCAGAAGCGCGCTTGTTATACGGTATCGGCAGACGCCCGGACAGTCGGGTTTGATCAAGCTGAATTTTATGCTTTTTCCTCCAATCGTCCGTTAGTTTTCTTTGTCGCCACAGATCATAAACTCTATTGTTATGACTATAATCCGGGTAACGAAAGGGTCTATCCGGTGAATATCGGGACAAATGACCGGATTTCCATGATAAAGTTCGACCGTGAGTGCGAACCGACGTCGGATTATCTTTACATTGCTACCTGTAATGCTGCAAACGAAGGTACATTGACCAAATATTCGATTAATACGATGGGAGAAGCCGTGTTGACTCCCGTACCTCATGCGACGTGGACCGGGCTTGTGAAAATAGTAAATATGAGTTGGAGAGGCAGTGAATAGTAGTTCAAAGAAAGTGGCCGGCCATCGGGGAAAAATTCTATACAGCCTTGTCGGATGAACAGAAAAGCCGCATGGAGGTATTTATCAATAAAATGAGATTTTTGCGTATCTTATTATAAATTAAACATTTATTGAGTCGCAAAAAGACAACGGGTAATGCTTTTGATTACCGAAAAAATATACCCTATAAAGAGAGTATTCGGAATAAGCATGATATGGATGTTTTATTTAAAATCAGAGGTCGGCTGATTGAGAACTTTTCGGAAATAAGTTATTCCCTAAATTGCAATTCAACTTACCATCCCAAATTGACAAGCCGTTACGATATCTTCGACACGTATTACTTATTTACTTCCTATATATCATCCTGTTTACGGAAGGGGTTGATTTCTTGGACTGTATGACCTATTTCGGAAAGAATACTTTCACAATGGCGTATCTTTTAATCAAGTTCATCACGATTCTTTTGGTTTCGTTATTTATCCCTCGTTTTTTTTGCAAATACCTTTGTTTTCAAAAGGCATTCTATAATATGGCTACTATGATATTCAGAGTAACTAAAATTACAAGAAATGAAAGCACTTGCATCTCCTGTAAAAAATGCGATAAGGTTTGCCCTATGAGTATTAAGGTGTCAAAACAGAAACAAGTTCGCGCGAATGAGTGTCTTACCTGTTTTAACTGCTTAGATAAGGATGTATGCCCGACAAAACCTAAATCACTTGGCTTTAAGTGGATGGGCAGAACATGGAACTACTTTACTTTTGCTTTGGTTGCATTTGTGATTTATATGACAATTACATTATTGGTTATTTATGTATTCTAACAGCATCACAGAAAATTTGCCCGGACACATAGCCATTATAATTGACGGTAACGGGCGTTGGGCAGAAAGACAGGGACAAGCTCGAAGTTATGGGCATCAGGCATTATTGCTTTAGCCGAGATTGTAATAGCTCTTTTCCTCTCAAAGAAGGTTTTTCAACGGAACGGAAAACCTGCACACCTGAATCAAATTGCAGATGCCTTTGAAAAGTTATTCAATTGCAGTTTTGGCAGTATCTATGACCAACAGGAAAAAGTATTCAGCCGTAAACCGTTTAATCGGACTAAGGCACTCGATTTTCTACGCAATCTTTTGATTCGTAAAGATAAAGATGAAAAATAATCGTTTTTCAACATGCTAAATACAAGCATGTAATGAAGATTTTGAAAAATGGATGGAACGGCTATCAAAAAAACTGAACGAGATAGGCAAAGACCTTAAATCGCTCATCAACACCAATGATGTCCTGGACAAGGACGAAAAGATGCTGGACAATACCGACCTGTGCTTTATGTTCCATGTGAGCAAAAGGACATTGCAACGCTACCGGAGCGACGGCATACTGCCATACGCACGGTTCGGGCAGAAAATCTATTACAAGGCGGATGATGTCCGGTCATTTGTAAAGGAACATTGCGATTACCGGACTTTCCAAAAGTTTGAAAAAGACAATCCGCCCGAAAAATCCAAATTTAGCGGAAACAACATCGCCCGTCGGTTCTGTTCGTTTCGCTAAATTAAGCAATCCGGTTACTCCTCTACATCATTGCGAAGGCGCAGCCCAAAGCAATCCAGTCTTATTTAATGTTTATAGTAACATTTTTATTTGTTATGATATGCGTAATATTGCTATACGGTATATTCATAATCCCTGAAAGTTTGGACATCGACACCAATACGCAAGGGTCGTTCTGCGTTGTGGTAAATTCATAACTTATTGTCAAATCCGAGGTTTTTCCGTTTATCTTGCCTAAACTCCCGGCATCCGGCGCTGTGAGCGTGAAAGTGAATGTTGATGTGCCTTTCGGCAGAGTAAAACCGGTTGCGCCGTCATCAGTGCCGGCAATGCTGATGCTCGGGTTGTCAGGGTTGCTCGGATCGGGCGTTACATATTTTGCCGCCGCTCCCAAGGATGAGCTGAAACTGCCTCCGTACCTGAAATTGGCATTAAAGGCAATGTCGAGGAACATATTCGTAATATCATCGTTGGGGTTGTTAACGGTGTATGTAACCGTAATATCACTCTTTGCCTTATATTTTCGCGGACTCGGAACGGCGGTTACAAGCACCGTATCCTGACGTTGCGCAAAGCTTGCATTGAACCATGTATAGTCCTTGAGCGTTTCCCTGTCCCTGCTTCTCAATATTTGCTCTTCGAGTTTGGATTTCACTAATTTATGGTAAACGATGGAAGCGCGATTGTCGTACTTTCCACTGGGAGCGGTTTTATCAAGCACTGCGGTAGCCCTGAGTTTCAGGGTTTTTGCGCCCGGAATCAGCAAACTGTCGATGTCAAGCGCGTTTGTTCCGCCGTAATTGATGATGTCCAATTTATTGTTATGCAACCAGTTTATGGTATCCAGAGCGAGCGATCCGTCTAACCATTTCATTCCTGCGGGCAGGATGTCGCTGAAATGTACGTATTTATCTTCGCAATTCGTATTTTGAATATAAAAAGAATATTCTACCGGTTCGCAAGTGGTAATGTCGCGCTCTTTCACCTCTTTCACAAACGAAAGTCCGTCTTCATTGATGGGAGGAGGCGAAGGTACGGGCAAAAGCGTTATCGGACTGATGTAAATTTCCTGATTTGCGGAAAAGAAAAGGTCAACATGATTTGCAATGGTATATTCAATTACAATTTTGTCCACGCCTCCCGCGAAATCTATATTTACACGGCTGTTTGCATCTGTGCCGGAGCCACTGCGAGTATTTTTATTTACAGTCGCCTTGCTGCCTGCAATGGTATAAAAGGCATTTTGGGGATTGCCTGCGTAGGAGAGTGTCGGTAAAACGCCGCTGCCGCTACACTCTCCGGTTATCAGCACCGCATCATATTGACTCCAATGCGCATCCAGGCCGGCTATGGAAAAAGAGGGTATCACCGGATGGTTGAATGTTACCTCAACAGTTACTTTGCTGCTGTTGAGAACGCCTTGGTTGCGGCGCAACTGCAAACCGCCCTTGAAAGGCGAGTTGTTTGTTATCGGATAGTAATTTTCCGAACGGACGCCCTGGCCGTAAGTGATTTTCATGTTTGTAATCTTGATATCATCGCCCAAATCAACGGGGACGAAGGGAAAGTCTTTCGGAGTAATGGTTCGAGCCGTGCCGTTTAAGGCATAGTTGTGTCGGCTCCATGCTTTCCAGTCGGCGGTTTTCTTGCCGCTAAATTCCACTTCGCCCGCACAGCCGTTTCGGTTTTCCTTGTAGCCGAAGGTAATGTAGGTATTTTCCTCCGTAAAAGTGTAACTGCATTGATGCTCTCCATCTATAAACGACATGGGAACCACTGCCTTGTAAATGTGATTGTTGATGTCTGCTTCCGAATCTCCTACAATCAGGCACACGTCATAGCCAGCGCCCAGCTTACCGTACATATCTTTAATCGCCTGTTCCGCCTGCAATCCGAGGTTATTGGTGGAGTTATTCTGCGCGCCAACGAGCATGGTAATGGGACGGTCGTCGTGAGTCTTTTTATGTACCAGCCATTTTTTGTTGAATATATTTTCGAAATCGCCGCAGGGTTGCGTCAGTGTGCTGGTGATGCCCGTATCGTTGTTGCTGCCCCACACGATGACTTCCCTGTCATAATCCAAATCGCCGACATCGTCTGCGCCGCTGGTGAAGCCTAATTTTGTACCGGCAACGCCCATGTGCACGATAGAACCCAAGTCGGTGGAGTGTGACTGCGGATTGTGAAGCGTAGCTGCATCGTCTCGGATAACGGCTGCCACATTGTTGTGATACTGTTTAAAGAGCGCATTACTTTTCCCTGCCCAGAATACAGTAGAACCGCCGACGCCGTCGGACATTTTGTAGTCATAATTGCGATTGAGATTGACATTGGAGTTATTGACGCTTTCTCTTAAAGTGATGCCGTATTTAATTCCCAAATAGGATTCTATTTGACTCAATTTATCGTCCGTGAGTTCGTCCTCAAAAAGGATTACCTCGTTGGCTCGTTGCAGTCGCATCTCCTGCGTTAGTATTAATTGCCGCATAAACATTTGTGTTGCCGCCATCCGGATGCTTTATTCCATAACCGGGGCTAAGAGAAGCTGTATTGCCAAAACCATTACTGTTACCGACGGTGCCAAATGCCATAAACCATGTTCTGTCATCGCCACTGGGTCTACGCGGGTCATTGTTATTGGAAACAATGATGAGCGTTTGTTTTTTATCTGTTGGATTGGGTTTACTCATCAATCCTTTTTCATTGACTAAATAAGCGTTGATACTGCTGTTATCTCCCCAAAACTGTACAGAGGGGTGATAGTTTGTTTCCATCGGCTTTTTATATAAAACCGGCATACGGGCAGCACTACTGAAGGAGAGGTATTCGTATTTGGCATTATTGCGCATAAAGTCGTTCCATTCCCTTACGGCAGGTAGTGCGCCGGAAGGCAAAACGGTACTTCCGTATGCTCCCGTGTAACCGGCAAGGGCGCCGCTTCCCGGATTGACATAGTCGATTGCCAGAGACGACTCGTTTTCGGCATTCAGCCAAAGCCGTAATTTGCCGTCGTCGGCAATGCCGCCGGGCATGGCATTGCTGTATGCCTTGGAATAACCTGCATAGCGGATATATTTGCAGGTATTGTCGAGACTCACCTCCGCTGTTCCATTTGTGATTGGGTATATATTGGTATTGGCGGGAATAAAATTCTCGTCGGAAGAAACCATAACATAAAGGTATTCGCTCATATTCACTGCCAGATTTACCATATCCGTATAGTTTGTTACCTGCGCCTTGTATATGGTTTTGCTTTGAATATTCAGATCGTTTGGGGCGGAAATCTTATCGTTTTTATACTGTGTGCCGTTGGTAATAGCGGCACCCAGCAATTCAGCGCCTTCCAAGCCGTTTGAACCGAGCATGACAAAACTCCCATCGTTGATGCTTCCTGTGTTTTGGCTGTTCAGCGTTGTTACTTTGTCGCCTGTGAAAAGGGTTGTCAGACCGCTGTTTGCACTCCGGCTCTGTTTCTGGTACAAGCCCGAAGCAATGTCGCGCCCGATACCGAAAATATTGCTGGTGTAACCTGTATTGCCGCCGCGCGTCCAAACCTGTGTTCCCGCAGAATTTACATAGTTGCCGGCTGCGAGCGAAATACCGTATTTGATGGCAAGGTAGGAATGAATTTTTTGCAAATCATCAGCGTCCATAAACGAATTGCTTGCTCTTTTTCTTTTCAGGATAATAATTTCCGCAATATCTCCGGTAAATGAACGGGAACTGCTGCCTGCTAAAGCCCAATGGGAACCGCCAACCACTATCTTGTAGTTTTGGTTGTCTGTGCCGCCTGCACTATTTGCGGAGCCGTTTTGTGTATTCGCAGTACCGCTCTGTGCGCCTGCAAGATACCATCTTATACCGTTAGTAGAGGTGTTATTGTTGTCAACCGTCAGCATTTGCATTGTATTGTAAGGAACGACACCCAATTGCCTGCTATCTGTAGTCCAACCTGCATATAGAGTACTGTTAGTAGTGCTATTAGTATTTTGCGCATAGCGGTATGATATATTATACGGTGCATCCCAGTCGTCAGTTCTTCCGAAATTTAGAATATTTGCAGCATCCCAAGATGGCGTAGGCAGCGTAGCGTTATATATTATAATAATGCTAAATGCTTCGTCGGCAGCAATGCCAATCATATTATCCGATATCATACGGGTTATTGCGTCTTCCTGCCATTGGGGACGGAACTGCACGGAATTGTTGAAATTCATTATTCCCTTTGCGGGCGGCGTTTTAGTTGACCAGGATGACGGCTGCGTAAAATTGCCCACCGTTCCGGCAGTAGTAATTCTGTTTGTCCAAACGCCGTTGTTGTACATATCCGGCGTAAACCATATTTTATTTTACAACAAATATAATGTTCATATATGTTGCATCGCTCACGTTGGCAAGGTTTGCCGTTGTGATGGTGTAAGTGAGAATGCCTGCGTCCGAAACTTTTACATCGGTGAAAACCGTTTTGTCGTAGTCGATAACGTAATAGTCGAGTTCGTTGGCAGCATATACTTTGCCGGCGCCGATAATATTATCTATGGCTGCCGGTGCACCCGGGTTTCTAATGGCAGCCGAGACGCCAGTTTCAACCGCGTCGTTGCCCACCTGATTCAGATATTCGTTGTGCAGGTTCACTTGTTTGTCGGTAACCGCTACGTTTACATCAATGGGACTGGAGGGCATGTAAAACCATTTTTTAGTTGCTTCCGAGGATAATCTTTCCCACTGCGTACCGGTTGATGCACCATTATTGATGTAAAAACCTTTGTACACTTTGTTGATTCCAACGCCGGCCTCTTCAGTGTTGTAAACAATCATTCCCGCAACAGGATTGGCCATTGGAGATGGAT
>BNTV01000093.1 GCA_025996865.1 Bacteroidia bacterium | reverse complement strand
ATCGAATTTTTTCCCCGCTTGCCGAACACATTCAAATCGTCAAGTGTCTGTTTGTCTATGATAAATGCCATTATCTTCCCCTTCTACGTATCCAGATAAATAAATAAGAAGCCAGTAACAATAGAGGGAACATGCCCATCAACAGCCATTTACTGACTTTTACGCCGTGACCGGTTGTAAGTAATGTGTCGTCGGGTGGTGTTGGACGGCGTACGTCAATCGGCACTTCATTGTCCGACATCCAAAAGAACGAGCCCATAATCAAATTGAAATTTGCTGCCGGAACTTTTGCCCGTTGCATGCTTATTTCACTGTTGCTGAGGCAATCGGCATCACCTACAATCAGGATGCGTTGTTCTTTACCGGCCACTTCGCGGGTTAAAGCCAATGCCGTCGGATAGGATTTCACGACTTCTCCGACAGCCGGATTTACCCGTGCCGTATCGTCTATAAAATCGGTGGTTTCCAATTCGTTCCAACTGTCTATCGTATCGCTCATACAAAGCGGAATTACCTTGTATCCCTTATCAGTCGTGTAGTCTAAGCCTACGGCGCCCGGCATGGTCACCACACGTTTTTGTTGAAGCATATTTTCATAAATATAAGACAGTTGACTGCCCGCCTCAGTTATATGCGATTGAATCAGGTCGGCGGTGAAATTATTTATATTTCCCTGATTACCGGAAGGCCGGCCCGTGCCCGTGGCTACGGTTATGAATGTGACACTTCCTTCCGTTTTTTGTTTGGCTTCTTCGGCTTTTAGCTTGGCTTCATCTACATATTTAACCAACTGACCGGGCAAAAACCGTACGCCAAATTGCGCTACAAAAGGGTTCATCACTTCCTGGCGACGGGTTTCGCCCAAAATCACCAGATTGCCGCCACGCGCAATATACGCATCCAAACGGGCTTGTTCCTCCGGAGTGAATGAAGTACGCATATCGGCGATTACCAATATATTAATACGTTCGGGAATTTCCTCGTCCAAGCGAATCGCTTTTCCATCGAATCCCTGGTTAATAAGCGAGTAACGGAAGGGTTTATCTTGCGAAAAACGGAAATAGCCGCGATCGCCGGTATTATTGTAATCCCGTTCACCTTGACCGGTAACAAAACCGATTACCGGCAATTCCATCACCAAGCGTTTCAAGGCGGCAGAAATTTCCGTTTCACCCGGATAGCGTATATTGTCATCAAACATCCGTAAGAAAGTCTTTTCTCCACTTTCCCGTTCCAATAAGCGGACTAACCGGTAGTTTTCCGATGACAAATCAATAATCTTGTTGATCTCTTCCGGTGGCATAAACATCGTAGAATCGATATTTGAAGCCTTGCTGATTCTTCCTACTATCTCCAAATCGGTCATATCCGGATAACGAACCGCCAATGACGGATCGCCCGGATTGGTATAATAATACACATATTTCACTTTCATATCCGGCTTGAAACGGATATATTGACTAAAACGTTCCATATCCCATTTTCTACCACTGGGTAAGCCGTACCACAAATTACCTGCCAAGGCATTCACATAGACGGTCATAGTCAAGCCACCCTTCACACGTTTAATTATTTCCTGACTGTTTTCCGTCAAAGTACGTTGTTTGGTACGGGTAGCATCGTAAAAACCCATCAGTTGCGGACGGGAAGAAAAATATCCCAATGCTAAAACCACAACAAATATACCCGCATATTTAGTAGTGGAAGCCTGCCAACCGGCTTTCTGCCGGATAGATTTCAACCGCAGAATTGAAAGAGACAGGAACAAACCGGATACAATCACAAAGTACAGTATATCCTCGCTGCAAATCAAACCGTTAATCGATTCCCCGGCACGTCCGCCAATGGAGAGCCAGAATGTAAGCTCGCGTACAAAATCGATTTCCTGCCAAAACCGGCTGATGAAATTCAGCACCGCTAACACCGCAAGTGTGCCGATAGCTGCTACAACCTGATAGGAAGTCAGACTGGACATAAAAAGTCCGATTGCCGAATAGGTACAAATCAACAGATACAAACCCAAAAGACCGGATAAAGTCAACTTGATATCAATATCTTTAACCGAGAAAGACGCCCAAATCACAAAAACGGACAGGATGGCAATCATCACCAATCCGTACAGCATCATCGACAGATATTTACCGATAATGATCTGACGGTTGGTTACCGGTGAAGAATAGAGCAAGTTGATGGAACCGCTGCTTAACTCGCGGCTCATCAAACTCATCGTCAACAGGGGGATATATAAATACAAATAACCTTGTACGACTGTGAACAAACCCTGTTGTCCTCCAAAAAGCCAGAATGTAATGTTTCCTACGTTATAATTCATTTCCTGACTGCGCACTAAAGATCCCAAAATATCCGTAAAAGACATGGCACACTGGAAAGTAAACACAATCAAAATCAACCAAGCTATGGGTGAATAAAACAGAACTTGCAGTTCTGTCAGCGCTATTTTTCTTGTAATTTTCATACTTTTTTAATTATTTTTCTTTGATAATTCGGCAAAAATAGAATCCAAGGAATTTTTCTCAACCCCGATTTCCGTCAGATGCCAGTCTTTTTCTACACTTGTTTTGACAATACGTTCCACAACATCGCGAGCATCGGTGAACTTCAAGCGGAAGCGATTGCCACCCAATTCTTCCACGCTGACAACACCTTCCAAGGCAGCAAGTTCTTCTACCGTTGGCGGTTCCATCAAGGTAACGGCCAAGGTATCGGGCGCTATGTAGTTGTCAAATTCTTCAACCGTCCCTGAGAAAACAAAACTCCCCTGCTCTACCATGTAGATATGATCGCAAGTCGCTTGCACTTCCGATAAAATATGGGTCGATAAAATGACCGTCCGTTCTTCGGCAATTTCCTTAATCAAATGCCGGATTTCTAATATTTGATTGGGGTCTAATCCGTTGGTTGGTTCATCCAATACCACCAAGACGGGTTTGTGAATAATAGCCTGCGCAATTCCCACCCGTTGTTGGTATCCGCCCGACAGGTTGCGAATCAGGCGTTTGCGAAAATGGGTAATGCCACATTTTTCAACAACTTCAGTCACTGCCTGCTCTATTTTACCCGCCGGTATTCGCCGCAAATAAGCGCAATAGCGTAGATATTCGTCCACTGTTAAATCGGTATGAAGAGGCGGTTTCTGCGGCAAAAAGCCGATAAACCGCTTCGCTCCTACGGGGTCGGTTTTCGTATCAATTCCATTGATAAACACCGTTCCTTTAGTCTGTTTCAACACGCCGCACATTATGTTCATGAGGGTTGATTTGCCGGCTCCGTTCGAGCCAAGCAAACCAAAAGTTCCTTTCCCCTGAATTTCGAAATTAATATCCCGAATCGCCCACTGAACACTGTAACGGTGAGACAGGTTTTCTACTCTAACAATTGCTTGTTCCATAATATTATTAAAATATGATATTTTATAAAATAAATTCAATAAACGTTTAAATGCTTTTGCACAGGATGTCAATCCGAAATTTTATTTGTATTGACACTTAAAAATGCAATATTTAATCGGCATAATAACTATCCGTCCGACTTATATAAGAATAGTAATCCGGGAATTTATAGTCCAGATCAACCATTCTACTGCCGGGTATAACAATTTCATAGAGTTTGTTATTTGTATCTTTCAAGTGTTCATTTACAATATCCAATGTAACGAACTTTCCGCTTTTCAACAGCACCCCTAACTCCGATTCCTGCGGATTGGATGACATATCTACCACTTCATCTCCAGCAAAAGTATAAAAGGCATATACTTCCTTGGATAAATGATCATACCAATAAACAGTACCGCCCGTTGCAAAAAAGAGGTATGGCCGGGTTTTCAACTGATAATATTTTGTATTGGGTGCAATATTTATCTTATTGGGGAAAACATCGTTTTGTACTTCTGTAAGCGCTTCTCCTGTAGCAGGAAATACAGTTATGTTTCTTCTACTCTCTCCACGGCATCGTTGGACATACAGTTCACCATTTCTGGAATATAGCGTGATGTTGTAAGCGACATCCGCTGTCTCATTGTAGAAAGAGGAATAGAGGATTTCCGCATTGCCTGTATTGTTGTAATCCAGGTATTCGGCAGATTCAGCGGTGAAAGTTGCTTTCAGCATGGTTCCTCCGCCGGTTGAACCGCCTGCATAAACCCATAAGAAACATTTATTCTCCTTATCATACACGGCAAAATAGAAACATACTTCAGCTACACTGGGGATAATCCGATCAATTTTTAGTTTTCTGCCCTGATATTCCATTGGAAAATTCGCAAACGAATAGGTGAAGAAATCCGTATTGTTTCCATAATACGGGCTACGATAATAAATTGTTCCATCGAGATTCATAATCATGCTGGAAAAATTTCCATGATAATAATCAACAGGATCCAAATCAGCCGGCGCTCCACCGACAAATTCCTCTGAAAGTTTGATTTCTTTCTTATAAGAAACACCGTTCAGACATACAGATTCATTTTTTTGCAGTACATAGAAAATGTTTCCGATTCCCCGCATACTGAAAGCCTGCCGGATAGCTACGGGACCTGTTCCCAAATTATCAGCAGGATAAAGTTTACTATATACATCTAAATAAGGGATATAAACCCTTTCATTTGCCGTATTCCCCGATACCTCCCGGTCGGGACGGATGAATGAAAGAATGGATTTTCCGGCATCACCCTCCGACAAGATCAACCAGCCTTTTGTATATACCGACCCGCCATTGACATCTATTGATGCTACGGTAATAAATCCGGAACGGATTTCCCGCACACAAAGCGCTATAGTTTGTGCACCTACAAGCCTTGGTACAAAACGGAGTTCTCTGCCGTCACAAATTTTCTCATAATGGTCAAGTAAACTATAAGTTCCCATATAGACCCACCAATATTCAAAACCCAATGTATCATCCGGATTGGCAAACTTGATCGAAGGAGTGTATTTGAGTGTATCTCCCATCACAGCTGAAAGAGGAGTTAAAGGCATTGTAATTGTCACTTTGTTTACAGGAAGATAATCATAATGCCCTAAATCTTCATAGCATCCCCCAAAGATAAAACTGCAAACTATCAATCCTAACAAAAAATATATCTTTTTCATATTTTTCTTTATTTTAATATTAATATTTACCCGTTCATAGGGACTACCATCTCATCACCGTTTATTTCTAATATCGTATGCCCGTTTTGCCTTTGTTCTTCGAGCCAATACTTTAATTTTAAAGCATATATCCGCAATTCACTGGGCGTTGCTCCCGTTAAATCGGCAATACCGGTTACATCAATGAAATACTGGTATTTCAAATCAGAGTAAGGTCCCAGGTAAGAAGCGGAAACATCGGCTGTCCACCAAGCCGGTTGTGATATTTTATCATGTACGAGAAAAACTTTGTATTGGAATTGGATTTGTCCCAATTTGAAATTTTCGTTTTCTTCGACCCGCAACACCAAGCGAAACGTTTGACTTTTCATATCTGCCGTCCGGTAAAATTTGATTGCCAGTGTATCCCTGTTTTGCCCTGCTTTGAAAGCGGTTTTTTCCGGCAATTTATAATGTTGCCCTTCTATTGCTGTGGTCAACTGCTTGTCAACGGATATCTTATATGATTTTTCAGTGGGATAGGCAAGTCCTGCCGTTTCAACTATCATCATCGAATCTAATTCCGTTGCACCGGGCGCCAACAAAAACGCGACGGTAGTGGAATCTTGTGTTAAATTCTTTATTATCCGGATATAATGGTCGCCATGATACAAATCAATTTTATCTTCCCGACAACCCGGCAAGCAGAGCAAACATACGCTCACAAGAATTAATAATATTTTTTTCATATTTTTCAGTTTGTTATAAATTAATATAAGACATTTCACTATGAGGTATGGGCAATACATAACGCCCGTCCATATTCATTGAAACCACTCCATTATAGACAGGTTCATTCAACCGTTTGTAGAGGAAAAAAGTTTGACCCTCCGACATAAATTCACGTGTCATCTCAATATGCAACATCTGTAAAAAATCTTCCTTTGAAAGTGCAGGACTCAATGTTGCTTTGGCTCCGCGAGCAAGACGTACTTTTCCGAGCAATCCGACAGCTTGCGGTAAATCTCTATCGGACAGATATTCACACATGATATATATCATTTCGCTCAAGCGTACTACCGGCGCCAATGGACCCTGATATCTGATAACATTGGCAGTCGGACTTCCGGTTTGGTTCCCGGTAGGCATTGACCAGCGGCGAGATGTTTTGTCCGTATTAATCAATGATGTCAATCGAAAATCATCCCCATCTCCCGTAAATAGATGCACATCGTTTTTGAGGAAGAAAGATTGATTGCTCGTATTCACTGTTGCTGCCGATACAAGGTTGTACATCTGGTTATTATACAATGCGAGCAAGATATCATGCGGCATTTTTCTAAATACATTATTTTCCGTCACAGCCATGTTTGAAGAAGGCGTAAACTGATACCAGGTTTTATCCGTTGAATAACGATACACATCCAGCGCGGCATGATAAGCGCGCTCTGCATCACCGGCTCCGCTTCGCCATTGGTATGCTCTCGCCAAAACAGCGGATGCGGCAAAATAATTCATCCGCGTTCCTCGCACTGTAAAAAAAGTCGTAGCGCTTATACCACCGCTGGGCTGTAATCTGTTTGTATAACTTGAAAAATTGGAGGCATTGAATACCGTATCACAATAGGCAAGTAGCGTTTTTGCCTGTTCCAAATCTGCTATGATTCGTTCCAGTGTAGCAGATACGGTCAGGTGTTGCGGTTCCTTGTCCGGAAAAACCGTCACGTAAGGGATATATGTTTTGCCGTCGTCCGCCTTGATTGCCGGAGCAAACAAACGTAACAGATCGAAATGCATCATGGCTCGCACGCCTAACATTTCTCCCAAAATCATATTCTTTTCCACAGTCTTATAAGGAAAGAAAGCCGTATCCTGTTTTTCAACGTAAGCAATCAGATTATTCGCATTGGCAATTACCTTATAGCCTTGTTCCCAAATGGGATCAATCAAGGCGATACTGTATGAATTTTCATAATCACCTGCCGCCAATTCCCTGTAACTGATTGCACTTGATGTACTGCCGCCGGGTAAACGGCTTGCTTCATAATTATTCCCCAAGACACTGGCTACTCCCCAGGTAAGATTTCGTCCGTAGAGTTCCGGCGCAGCAAGCAAACGATATATGCCATTTACAGCTGTACGATAACCGTCAGGACTCTCAAATAAATTTTCTTCCATGATATTGGCCGAAGAATCCACTTCCAACCAATCGTTGCATGATGTCGCTATCCCTTGCATCATAAGCAGGGTAACGAATATAATCATATTATTTTTCATAACTTTCATTTATTTTAATTATTTAATCATCAAAAACTTGCATTGAGCGTAAATCCAAACTTCCTTGCAAACGGATAACTTGTTCCGCGTTCCTGATGAATGGAGGAAAGGACTGCAATTTCATTCATCGTAAGTTGAAGGCGTAACATACTCAGTCCAAATTGTTTTATTAGCCGACTATCCCAATCATACCCCAAAGACACCGAATTAAAAGTCAGCATATTGTTTTCCTGCACAAAACGGGAAGTCGGACGGGTATATGAATAACGGTCGGAAATGGATTTGAAAGGCGATAAATCACCCGGTTTTTGCCAACGTTCGGTCATCACTCTTCTGTCCACGTTGTACCGCATGATGTCAACGCTTTCCACGTTGCTTACCAACGTACTGTTGTATAAATCACCTCCAAACTCATACATAAATGTCGTATAAAGCGAGAAGTTTTTGTAGCGTCCATTGAATGAGAATGAACCTTGCAGAAACGGTTCCGTATTGCCGATGATGGTTTGCTCCGAAGCGTTCCAGTCATAAGTAACACTTCCGTCCCTGTTCATAAACAGTTCGGATCCCGTAGCCGGATCAATGCCCAGCGATTTCATTCCGAAAATGGCGTATTCCGACCCGCCTTCTTCATATTTCCGGACAGGTTTCAGGTACTTTTCATTGTAAACCAGATCCACTGTATTTTCCCTGTAATTTTCATAAAACCGATCTACACGGTCATTGTATTCTCTCAAGGCTTCGGAGATTTTTACAATTTCATTGTGATTATGCGCCCCATTGGCTGCAATATTGAGACCCCAATCTTTTCCTTTTAATACAGCCAGATTCAGGTTTAACTCATATCCTTTGTTTGAAACTTCACCCATATTGTCCATATAGGAAGTGAAGCCGGAAGCCGAAGGGATGGTGATAGCGGTAACCATATCGTGTGTACGTTTGTCATACCAGGAAAAATTGAACGTCAGGCGATTCCAAAGAGTGAAGTCTAATCCCAAGTTCAGCGTATTTACCTTGTCCCAAGTCAATTGATCATTTCCCATGGCAATCAAGACGCCACCCATACCGGTTGTGTACCAGTCGTCCATCATCAAACGGTAGGTATTTCGAGCGGCATACGGTTGAAAAGAGACTCGGCCTGTTTCGCCGTAATTACCTTTGATTCGTGCATTATTAATAAATGGAAACGCTTTCATAAAACCGTAATTGTGCAAGTTAAGCCCCGCACCAAATGACCAGAAAGGAGCAAACCGTTGTTCCGCGCCTAATTTGGAAGATCCGTCCATACGCATGGAAACATCTAACAGATAAATATTGCGGTAAGTATAGTTTCCCATCAAAAAACCACCGACTAAACGGGAATTATCATCGCCAAAAACAGGTGTGCTTTTTAATCCGGCAGCATACATCGGATCATGAAACTGACCGGACGGAAAACCATTATAAACAAAATTAGAAGTATTTACGCTGTTATTATTAGCATTCAATGCCAGATTCAAATTGATATTGTGAGAATTAATACTCCGGTTATACATCAACATCAGATTGGTATTCCAGTTAATGGTCTTCGTCCCGTTCAAATAAAGTTCACCCCTGGTGAAATTATTATAAAGCGCACTCGATGAAAAAGTATTTGAAGTAGGATCAATGAATTTTTCTCCCGAATTATCCGTATAAGTTGTGGCAAACTGGAACTTCAATTGAAAATAATCTAAGAAATACGCATTCACCGATAAATTATTGGAAAATTGGTTGTAACCGGAACGATCATAACTATTTTTCGTTAAATTATACAACGGATTTGTATATCCGGTATTACCCAGCCAAAAGGTTGTTCCTACCGGTTCTCCGGTATCCAAATCACGTATAGGAAAATAAGGCTCCAATTGCACATAGGTATAGAAAGAACCGTAAGGCGATTGTTGGGATTTCATGTATGAGTAAGATACATTATCGGTAATCTGGATGCCATGCACCCGGTAATCAACCCGCAAGTCAGCGCCCATCCTGTCTCTGTAAGAATCTTTCATAATACCTTTTTCGGTATCATAATTCACACCCAAACCAAAGCGTAGCGATTCGGCGCCACCTTCTACAAACAGACTGTGGCGAGTGTTGATCTGGGTTTGCAAGGGCTGCGACAACCAATAAGTGTCAACACCTCGTTCAATATTACCCAATTTTCCCCAATATTCTCTAAGGTGTTGATAATAGTAAGATTCTTCCGCTAATAACCCTGCTGCTACTTCCGCATCTAATTTTTCCCGGGCGTTCATCATGTTGTAAGACGATAAATCGGGGGCAGTAACAGTGGCTGTAGCATTATACGAAACTTTCAATTTTCCGGGTTGCGGAGAGATTGTTTCTATAACGATTACACCGTTAGCTGCCCGTGAACCATACATGGCTGTTGCGGCGGCGTCTTTCAAAATCGTAATGCTTTCGATGCGATTTACATCCATGTCGTATATTTTTTCCGTGGAAACTTCGTAACCATCAAGGATAAAGATCGGGAGGTTCGGATTGTTTTTCAAAGAAAACTGTGAAACATCCGCTCCTTCTATCCGGTCAAGGTCTGTGATTCCCACACCGGCAGCGCCACGAATATTAAATTCCGGCAAGTTATTCGGATCAGATCCCATTTCCAGGTTTCGCACCGTACGCACCGAAGGATCAAACACCTGAAGCGACTGCAACACATTTCCCGAAGATACTTTCAATAATTCTTCCCTGGTCACTTTCACGGATGTTCCGGTAAAACTTGATTTTCGGATATTGCTGTAACCGGTTACAACCACATCATTTATTCCCATATCAATGCGATTCAATACGCCTACTATCTGATGAAGCGTATCCTTTACAAGCGCTTCTTTTTTCTCATAACCCAGAAAAGAAAAAACCAAGGTCTGCGGCAAAGGCAAATCGGTCGGGAGCAAAAATTCAAATTTCCCGTCGGGATCACTTGCCGTCCCCATAGTAGTTCCCTTCAACTGAATGGATACTCCCGGCAGCGCTTCGCGATTTTCATCCAAAACCACACCTCTAATCCTTTCTGTTTGGGGAGTCAATTTCACAACGGAAAGGCGATGATAATGAATAGTGATGATATTTCCTTCGATTTTATAGCTAAAACTGCTATTTTTGAAGACTTTATCAAGCACATTTTTCACATTTTCGTTTTTAACTGTCAGCGTAACGGGCGGAAACGCTTTTGCATCTTCAGCGTTATAAACAAAATTCAGTGTTGTTTGCTGTTGAATTTTTTCAAAAAGTTCTTTTACAGGAGCATTTTTTAATGTTAATGTCACTTCTTTACCGGTCTGGTTCTGGGCGATCAATCCGGTCGGCAAAATTAGAAACAAAAAAAGCACTTGTTTAATAATTAACTTCGGAACATGTTTTTTTCTCATATTATAAATGTTTTTTAGAATTATTACTTATCTATGCTCACAACTTTCCCTTTAATACGGATATGCACATTGGTTGTAAATTCAATGGCTTTCAATATATCTTCCATCGGGTTATCCCGGTCTATGCTTCCTGTAAACAGGATGTTTTTCAAATCGTTGCTTCCGAATTGCACATCCATATCGTACCAAAGAGATAATGTTTCCATGATCGTTTCCATTTTTTTATTTTCAAAGATAAATTTCCCCTCATTCCAAGCGATATAAGTCCTGACATCTACGGTCTGAATCTTAACCGAATGATTTTCTTTATTATATTCGGCTAATTGAGACACTTTCAGGGCATATTCGGCTTCCGGTTCTTTGGTCAACACGCCGATACTCCCTTTGACTAAGATTACTTGGACAATATTTTCAGCATACGTATTCACATTAAACGCAGTACCATACTGCTTAATGCTTATATCCTCCGTATTTACATAAAAAAGACGGTCGCTGTCTTTCGCCACTTCAAAATAAGCCTCGCCTTTTAAGAAGACTTCACGGGATTTTTGATTAAAGTTGACCGGATATTTTAATTCACTCGCCGAATTCAGGTGTACTTTTGTTCCATCCGAAAGGGTTAGATGATATTCCCCTCCCCTTGGAATTACTAATGTATTGTATTTGTCCTCCGACCGGTCATCATCTACCGTATTGTATGAAATACCTGTGGAATTGTTTGTTGCCAGCAATGCCTGTCCCGACTGTATTTGCTGTAAAGAGTCGGGATTCAGGTATAATTGTGTTCCGTCGTCCAGAACCAGAATCGCTTGTGCTTTTCCCGGAGAAATAGTTATTTGCGTCAGTTCTTGAGATTCGTGCTGATCCCGCTGGAAAAATTTCAATCCGACAGATAAAATCAGGATGACTGCTGCTGCATATTTCAAAAACGGTTGTATTCTTTTGAATACGGATTTTTCGGTTCCGGTTCTCCCGACAAAATCAGCGTAAGCATTATCTTTGTCAATTTGTTGAAATAATTCATATTTGGTTCCGAATTGTCTTGAAGAACAGATATGTTCAAAGAAAGCCATGTTGTCCGGCGATTCTTTGCACCAATTCTTTAGTTCAATCATTTCATTTTCAGTAATGGTTCCCAGCAAATAGCAGGATATAAGAGAATTTGCTTCCGATTGTTGTTTTGTATGTTTCATTTTTTTCTTGTTTATACTACTAAGACAACAAGAAGAACAAAAAGGGGTACAAAACAATAAAAAAAATTCAAAAAGAAAGTAAAAAGACTTATTTTGTGTCTGAAAGAATAAAATAAACCAGGATAAAAGCATAGGCGCTCATCCGGGATTTAAGATGTTTAACGGCTCTTTTTTTCTGGGTTTTAACAGTTTCGATGGAGATGTTTAATGCTTCTGCTATTTCATCATTTCTCTTTCCATCCATATACATTTCAAAGACTTCACGACAGCGGACAGGTAATTTCTCAATGGCGAGAAATAATTGCCGGTAGATTTCTTCTTCATCCATTTCCCGATCCATGTCTATAGCCTCTTCGACATTTTCCAGCGTAAATTGAATGTATTTTTCTTCTACCTCCAAGTGTTTTATATAATTCAGCGATTTATTTTTAATGGAATTATATAAGAACGTTTTAAGTGAAAGAAGCGAAATAAATGTCATTTCACGTTCCCAAATAGAGATAAAGAGGTCTTGTACAATGTCTTCCGCAATTTTTTTCTGCCGGACGAAATTCAGTGCATATAAAACGAGCGATCGGTAATAATCCTGATACAGCGCTTCATAAGCATCTGATTTACGCTTATTAAGCTTCTGTAGAAAAATAACATCTTCCTGTTTCATCGGATGAATATAAGAACTGCAAAGATACACATATCAATATCTTTTTTTATTCCTCAAACAATTCCTTCAAACCAATCGTCAATCCCTCAAAAATGCCGACCGGCGCTTTCCCCTTTTTATAAACCGTTCCTGCACCGTACTTGCTGTTTTCCTGTAAAAGAAAGACAGTGAGCGTCTTGGGCGGTGGGTCTATCGTCCAATATTCCCGCACGCCGGCTGATTCATATAAATGTAATTTTTCGTTTAAATCTCTCCTGCGAGTAGAGGGAGACTGCACTTCAACAATCAAATCGGGTGCGCCGATACACCCTTTCGTATCTAATTTGGATGCATCGCAAACGACGCAAATATCCGGTTCGACAACGGTATCTATTTTGTCATCGGCTATTTCTCCGTTTTTAGACAAACGAACGGCAAAAGGAGCGTGAAAAACTTGGCATTTCTCTTTCCGTTTGCGAACAAACCATAAAAATAAAAATATTAAATTCCTTGAAATTTTTGCATGAAGCATTGACGGAGAGCTGAATAAATCATGCACCACACCATGAATCAATTCCCTGCGCCGGTAATCCTGCCAAGTCAGGTAATCGGCATAAGTATAACGTCCCGAAGGAGTGATATATACCGCAGCCGATTCTTCCACCCTTGGTATTCGCACGTAATCTTCCGAATCTTCCATCGTTTCGTAGATTTCGGCGATGCGTCTTTGATTTAATTCTTCTTCCGTCATAATACATTCATTTCGATACTGCGACAATTATTTTTTACTTTGCTCGATCTGCAAAGTCTTTGTCGGCTGATCGCAAACCTCCGTAGGTCCAAAATACTGAATCGGTCCCGGATAAATATAATCGGTATTGACCGCCCAAGTATCTCTGTTCGTTGCAAATTCCTTGAAAGGCGCCCCGTCCAATTTCACCAAAGCTTTTTGGATAACCGGTTTCATTTCGCCGTGACGACGCTCCATGTTCATCATCATCGTGATAGGCACCCCGCCGGCAATCCATTCCGAAGCCGGAGCCGTCGTATTGCGTACAGAAGACATGTATCCTGTTTTCCCTGAGGAAATTAATCCGGCTGCCGTGAATCCCAAAGAGTAGCAATAATCTGCGTCATAATTGGAAGGTGCGGCGCAACGGCCTTCGTAGCCGAAGAAATGAACCTGCGTAGCGAATTTCCCCACATATTTACCCTCTTCCGCCCACTCTGCCAAGCGATTACCGACCATTTCTGCCAACAGTTTTTCCGTTTCAATCAGCGAAACCTGCACATTTCCGTGCGGGTCACGGTCTAAAGTCAGCTGACGGGCAACGGCTTCCGGCAGACTGGCGTACAAATCCGAATTTTCCCTGCTCAATTTTCGAATAATATAGGAACGTTGCTCACTCTTTTTAATCATCTTAAATTCGGAATCGTGATCGGCTAAAAAATCGTTTAACTCGCTCATCAAACGTTTGATAGCGGGAACAAATTCAATCAATCCTTCGGGAATCAGCACCGTTCCGAAGTTGTTTCCGTCTTCGGCGCGCCGGGACACAACGCCTGCAATATAATTGATTATGTCGTCCAAAGACTGATTTTTGGCTTCTACTTCTTCCGAAATAATGCAGACATTCGGTTGCACCTGAAGGGCGCATTCCAAAGCGATATGCGAGGCCGAACGTCCCATCAACTTGATGAAATGCCAGTATTTGCGGGCGGAATTACAGTCGCGCTGGATATTTCCGATCACTTCGGAATAGACTTTGCAAGCCGTGTCAAAACCGAACGAAGTTTCAATCATTTCGTTTTTCAGGTCGCCGTCGATGGTTTTCGGACAACCGATTACCTGTACGCCGGCACCGATTTTGGCATAATATTCGGCCAAAACACAGGCATTGGTGTTGGAATCATCACCGCCGATAATCACCAAAGCTTTGATATTCAATTTTTTCAAAATTTCTAAACCTTTGTTGAATTGATCCTCGTTTTCCAATTTGTCGCGGCCGGAACCGATGATGTCAAATCCGCCTGTATTGCGGTATTCGTTGATGATACCGGCTGTTAATTCCATATAATTGTGTTTGATTAATCCGCCGGGACCCAAAATAAAACCATACAAACGACTTTCGGAATTCATGTCTTTGATGCCGTCGAAAAGTCCGGCAATCACATTGTGTCCACCCGGAGCTTGGCCGCCGGAAAGAATCACTCCGACGTTAATCGGCGGATAAGCCACTTTTTCCGTACCCTTTACAAAAGTAATTACAGGCATTCCGTAAGTATTCGGAAATAGCTTTTTGATGTCTTCCTGATTTGAAACCGATTGAGTGGGATTACCTTCTTGTATTTTTACAATACCTTCTAAAGTCTTAGGCACTTTGGGCTTATAGGCAGCCCGTGCGATCTGTAAAGCACTTTTATTCATATTTTATTTCTATTATTTACATTAGGGAGCAAATTTCGGCATTTTTCTGTAAATTTGAAAGAATATTTTGATAAATTATTTTAAAAAAACAAGAGCTTGTCTTACTGTTTCAATATTCCCAAAACAAAAATACCTTCTTTCAACACAATTTTACTTACTGTTATTCAATTTAAATGCTTAACTTTACGAAACATTTTTTACACATAAAAAAATTAAAGATATGAGACCACAAGTAAAATTTTATGCCGTTTTTATTGGCTTTTTCTTTTTTTCAATTGTTTGTAAAGGAATCGGTAGCCTTGTCGAAGACCGGCTTCCGCTCGCCGACCCGTTTGTTTTGTATCACGACAACCTGTATTATGCCTACGGCACTTCTTCTCCCGACGGAATTGTGGTTTACACTTCGCCGGATATGAAAGTATGGGAAAAAGCCCCCAATCTGGCCTTGCATAAAAACGATTCGTATGGCGACAAGCAGTTTTGGGCGCCCGAAGTTTATTATGTCAACGGACAGTTTTACATGTATTATTCGGCGGAAGAACATATTTGCGTGGCTACAAGCCGGTCGCCGCTCGGTCCGTTTGTTCAGGACGAACAGAAACCCATGTTGCCCGATAAGGGAATCGACAATTCGCTGTTTATTGACGACAATGGGAAAGCCTATCTCTTTTTTGTCCGTTTCACCGATGGCAATGAAATTTGGGCTGCCGAACTGGAAAACGACCTGAAAACCATACGAACCCATACGCTTCACGCCTGCATTCATGTTTCGCAGGATTGGGAAAACCGGATGGCAAGAGTAACCGAAGGCCCTTTTGTTATCAAACACGACGGCGTTTATTATTTGACTTATTCGGCAAATCATTATCAAAGTCAGGATTATGGAATCGGTGTGGCAACTTCGACCGACATTATGGGCGCTTGGAAAAAATACGATGAAAATCCGATATTGCTAAGACCGAATGGATTGGTTGGAAGCGGACATCATGGCTTCTTCAAAGACAAAGACGGCCAATGGCAAGTGGCTTTTCATGCGCATAAAAGTGCGACGGAAATTCATCCGCGTGAAATGTACATTGCATCGGCGGATTTCAGGCAGTTGCCCAATGGCAAAACCGTATTGTGGATTGATCCGGAATATAAAACGCCCTTGTTGAAACGGCTTGCCATCGACAATCCTGTGTTGCCGGGCGTACCCGACGCCGGTGTAATGAAATACAACGGACGCTACTACATTGGGGGCGTAGCGACGCGAGGCGATTTTTATGTTTCAACGGATTTGGTTCACTGGGGCAGTCCGATACACGCGGTGACGATGGACAACGAATGGGCTACGCCTTATGGAGTCGGAAATGAGCAAATTCATGCCAACGACCTCCACTATATCAACGGAAAGTTTCATCTCTACTGGTCGGTCAATTACTGGGGCAGGGAACGGAACATCGTTCATATCGTCCATGCCGAAGCCGATCAACCTTTAGGACCTTACCGTGAGCCGGTAAAAGACCGCTGGCTCGACAACCGGATTGATCCGCACCTGTTTATCGACGACGACGGGAAAATGTATCTCTACATGGTTCGATTTACCGATGGAAATACGATTTGGGCGCGTCCCATGAAAGATCCGTCCACCTTTGAAGGCGAGCCGAAATATATTTTTGCTTCTCAGCCCGGAAACTGGGAAACAGCGGACAACCGTGTGGAAGAAGGTCCCTGGGTGATTAAATACCGCGATCGCTATTACCTGATGTACAACACCAACCATACTTCGACCGAGTGGGGAAACTATATGCTGGGCGTTGCCGAAGCGTCGGGTCCGCTCGAATTTAATCACGGCAACAAATATGCGCATCCCGTTGTCAAACCCAATCAAATCGAATTGGAGGAAAATTTTGTCAATTTGCTGAAATATCAGGACAATGGGCTGTTTTATTATTCCTTTTCGGAAAACGACGACGAATGGTACCGTAATACCCATATTCCGACTGTATGGAACAAAGGAAAATCCGGTTTTGGCTTTCCCGTAATCGAAAATTCCACTACCTATAATGTGAAAACCGAATGGAATACGCAACGCTGCTATTTATACAAACCTTTTGTCTATGATAAAAATACAAACGGAAACCTCTCCCTGCGGATTCATCATCGCGGCGCAACCAAAGCCTGGTTGAACGGAACGTTGATTTACAGCAGCGAAAAGCCTGATTTCCTGCATGTTGATTTGAGCAGATTTAAAAGACTGTTGCAGAACGGCGAAAACATCCTTGCCATAGAAGGACAGGGAGGCGGACGTTCCAATTTTTTGGATGCGGCGCTGTTTGACATGAAAGACGAAGTGGCGGACGATATTCTTTTTACGCCCGGACAGCCGAATATTCTCCGGGGACCCAACGGTTTTGAATGGTGGCTGATTTATATGGCTAATAAAAATAACGAACGGCGGGGACAGTACATCAACCGGATTCATTTTTTCAGCAATAAATTAACAGTCGATGGCATTACGGCAAAAAAGACAGCCGGTTATCATCCCGAACCTGCAAAGCCTGATTATCAGTTTCTGGCTGATAATAATCAGCAGTTGCCGCAGGTAAATCAAACGATTCCGGCGATTCCTGCTTCGCATTATTATTTTGAAGCCGCTGTAAAACCGGCTTCCGGCACATCTGTCGATGGTATTATCGCCTGGAAATCCGACGAACGCAACTGGCTGAATATTCTGATTGACGGTGCCAGCCGGCAATGGTTTTATACGCTGAATATCAACGGCAAAAAGAAAACCGCTTCTTTTGCCTTGCCCGGCGATTTTGTACCGGACGTTTTCCATTCGATTTCTGTTTTCAAGAACCACACCGGTTTTACGGTTCATATCGACCATTTGCCGGCTCCCGGCCAAGCGGTTATTTCCACTCCGTTTGCCGGAAAAGGTTTGCCGGGCATCTATTCTGCGAAAGCAAACGCCGAATGGGACGGGATCACCTACACCGCCGGTTGGGACGAATACGGAAAAAACATCAGCGGATGGACTGCCTCTCCTGTTTCGTCCGGATTACAACTTAAAGGCGATTTATTGGACAACTACGAATTTAGCTTGCAGGCGACGACTCCTTCCGGCAAAGGTTCTGCCGGTATTTATCCCGTTTATATGGACGCGGATAATTATTTGAAAGTCAATTTCGATTTTTCAAACCGCCAATGTATCGTTTCCGGAAAAAACAAAGGGGAAACTATTTCTGCGCAAACGGTTTCTCTTTCCAAAATGCAGGATTATTATGCCAACATGGTATTCAGTGATTATATGGAACGGCATTTTATTTTTGATACGCCGACTGCGCTCAATGCACTGCTTTTCTCCAAAGAAGCCGTTGCAGGAAGCGATACGCTGATTGAAAACGTCTATGATAAATTTAATGTGTATTATGTGAAAGACGAGAAATGGCAAGAATTGACCAATATGAAGCCAGCCGAATGGTATCATCCCGGATTTAGCCGGATTGAATTTCCGGCGGTCGAAACCAAGGAATTGATTTTTATCCGAAAAACGGCTGAGCGGGAAAATTTCCGGATGCAAAATCTGATGCTGCCCAAAATAAGCATCGGCGAAGTATTCAAGCACAGCTACAATTTCAGGGCAGTTAAAAGCAGGGACAGTATTCGTCTGTTTGTGGACGGGGAACAAGTTTTAGCCCTTCCCAACAGTTTTGGCAATTCGCAAGTCGGACTGGAAATGAACGGCGTTGAGACCAACGCCATTACGCTGTTTCATTTGGGTTCGCACTAAGGGAATCGTTCGATTTTTGTTTCCCTTTTCGCTGGTAATCCGTTGGACGGACGCCAAATTCCCTTTTAAAACATTTGGAAAAATAATTTGGATCGCTAAATCCGGTTTGCCAGGTCGTTTCGGAAACATTATAGCCTTCGCAGAGTAACTCGCAGGCTTTGTTTAACCGTTTTTTGCGGATATAATCGCCCATCGAAATATTCAGCAGGTTTTTCATTACAAATCCGGCCGCAACCGCATCGTTCGCTCAACAGACTGCTGCAATTCCCAATCCCGGATATTCGCTTCATGCCCCGAAAGAAGCACTTCGGGAACTTTCCAACCTTTATAATCCGAAGGCCGGGTGTAAACAGGAGACGCCAAAAGATGATCCTGAAACGAATCGGACAAGGCGGATTGTTCGTCGCCGATAGCGCCCGGAATAACTCGGACAATGGCGTCGGCCATTACCGCAGCGGCTAATTCACCACCGGTCAATACATAATCGCCGACGGAAATCTCGCGGGTAATCAGATGCTCCCGAATGCGGTAATCGATTCCTTTGTAGTGACCGCACAAAACGATAAGATTTTCACACATAGACAGTTGATTGGCAATTGATTGGTTAAAAGTTTCACCGTCGGGCGAAGTATAAATCACTTCATCATATTCTCGTTGTTGCTTTAAAAAAGAAATAGCCCGGTCAATCGGTTCGCACTGCAAAACCATACCGGCTTGTCCGCCAAACGGATAATCATCAACTCGCCGATGCCGCTTGTCTAAAGAATAATCCCTGAGATTATGAACGTGTATTTCCGCTAACCTTTTTTCCTGCGCCCTTTTTAAAATGGAACAGTTTAACGGACCTTCCAGCATTTCGGGAAGAACCGTTATAATATCGAGACGAAACATTTTAATTTTTAATATCCACTATGCTATCCACCACGTACCTGCTATAACCTCGCCAAGGCAAAGCACCCATATATTCCTTATAATGCAAATCGACATCCTTGCCTCCTTTCAACATCAGTTGCTCGGCAATTTCCTTATTACCGACCGAAAACATAAACTCATTGGACTGAACCACAGTCCCGGTAACGGTAGATGACTTAAATCCGGCTTGTATTAATTTTCCTTCATAAGTCTTGAAAAGATAACCTTTGTAAACCACATAATTCAGTTGCCCGCTTTTCACTCCTGTTCCTACTACAAAAAAATACCGGGTATAAATAAAACCGATGAGAACTAACACCAAAACAATGAGAAAAATATTCCAGATTCTCTTGGCTTTACGACGTATTTGACTTGTGTCCATAAAGAATTAACTATTAAATTTATATTTTGACTTTTCTTAAATTCATTTTTTTTTCCTATCTTTGCCGCAAAATTACGTTTTATGATTAAATATATCAAATTTATTTACACATTTTTATTTTTATTTT
>BNTV01000092.1 GCA_025996865.1 Bacteroidia bacterium | reverse complement strand
TACCGATTCCAATCAGGAAAATATTCAACACTTGGTATTCCGAAAGGAAGAAAGAATCGTGAATCGAATTTAAGGCTTTCCGGAGGTAGCGGCTGTTGATTACGAAAGATATATTTGTCTCCGAAGCACCTTGTGCACAAGCAATTACACTGATACCGCTACGACCCAGCGTACCAAACAGTTTACCGGCAATCCCCGGTGTCCATTTCATGTTTTCACCGACAATGGCCACGGTTGCCAAATCTTTCTCGGCTTTGATATCGTTGATTTCGCCTTGCAGTAATTCCAATTGAAATTCTTCCTTTAAAACCTGAAGCGACAGGTCGGCATCCTCATTTTTCACGGCAAACGAAGTCGTGTTTTCCGAAGAGGCTTGGGAAACCATGAACACACTGATCCCGGCTTTAGACAAAGCCTTGAAAATCCGGTAATTGACACCAATGATACCTACCATCCCCAAGCCTTGAATAGTAACCAGGCAAGTATCGCTAATGGAAGAAATTCCCTTGATGGATTTTCCGCCATTTTTCTTGTCCTTGGAAATATAAGTCCCTTGTGATGCGGGATTGAAAGTATTTTTAATCAGGATAGGAATGCTCTTGTGATAAGCGGGAAAAATTGTCGGCGGATAAATCACTTTGGCGCCGAAATTCGACAATTCCATCGCTTCGATATAACTCAATTCCTTGATTACGTAAGTATTACTGATGATTTTCGGATCGGCGGTCATAAAACCGTCCACATCCGTCCAGATTTCGAGGATGGCGGCGTCCAAAGCGGCGGCAACAATAGAAGCCGTATAATCGGAACCGCCTCGTCCCAAGTTGGTTATTTCTTTTGTGACCAAATCCTGGGAAATAAAACCCGGTACGACGGAAACCATTGGTTTATCTGCAAAACTCTTCTTTATCAGTTCGTTGCTTGCATTAAAATCAACAATATGTTTTTTGAATTGTTTTTCGGTTTTGATAAATTCGCGTGCATCGAAGAGCCGGGCGTTTGGAATCATGTTGGAAATAATCAGGGAACTCAATCGCTCGCCGTAACTAACGATAATGTCCGAGGTTTTTTGCGAAAGGTCGCGTACCAGGAAAACGCCTTTCAAAATATTTCCCAATTCGTCCAAAAGAGCAACTACCTGTTTCAGAACGTAATTGCGGATCGTAGGATCGGCAATTAATTGCTCTGCCGTTTCGATGTGGCGGCTGACAATCTGATTGTACTCTTTTTCGTAGGCATAATCGCCCTGGGTTGCCAATCTGGAAGTCAACAGTAATTGGTCCGTAATTCCACTCATTGCGGAAACGACTACAATCACAGGCTCTTTGACGGCTTCGACAATCTCTTTAACTTTTAGAATACTGTTTGCGGAACCTACTGATGTTCCGCCGAATTTCATTACTTTCATTATCAACCAAGATTGGGTATTTATTCCGCAAGCTACCCCTGTAAACCCTAAATCCCCTAAAGGGGACTTTGCCGTAGCAGGATGAGCATATTTGCTGCCCGAACTCCCCCTTTAGGGGGCTGGGGGTAAAATAACGGAAATCATATATTTTTTATTATTAGGTATTATAGCTGTCATTGCTTCGCCTGTCGGCTCGCAATGACGATAAAATTTACGCTTCGCCGACGGGACCGATAATAGGTGGTGTAAAGTTCGGCAAATTCGGCAATTTAATTACCCCGTTTTGCGATTCGTATTTTTTGATATTATCGGTAAGCGCGAGGAGCAGTCGTTTGGCATGTTCCGGCGTCAGGATAATGCGCGATTGCACTTTTGCTTTGGGGATTCCCGGCATCAGGCGGACGAAATCCACTACGAATTCTGAGGAAGAATGGGCAATTACAGCCAAATTGGAATAAATTCCCTGAGCAATATCTTCCGACAATTCGATTTGAATATTGTTTTGTTGTTCGTTTTCCATTATTTTAAGTTATTAAAAAATTTCTGCCAAGTTGTCATGTTTTACGACTTGCAAAAGTAATGATTATTTTTAATTCTGCAAGCGGTTTAATAAAGAAAAACGGGTCAAAAAAATTTTGTTTTAATTATATATGCCTGTTTTTTATATATCGTTTGAATATATTTTTGCACGTTCGATTTTTATATTAATTTTGTGCATGTAAACTTGTAAAAATAAAATTATGAACAAACTATTATATGAAATAGAAAAGGGAACAAAGGAAGCGCTAATAAAAAAGAAAATTATTTTACATCTCATCCAAAATGGAAACAACACGATATCCGAATTGGCGAAAACCATTGACATGAGCATTCCTACCGCAACGAAAATAATCAACGACATGTGCGAAAAAGGGAGTATCAATGAATACGGAAAATTGGAAACCACCGGCGGACGCCATCCGAGCCTTTACGGATTAAATCACGATGCTGCCTACTTTATCGGCGTGGATATCAAGCAATTCGGAGTAAATATCGCCCTTATTAATTTCAAAGGCGATATGATTGATTTATCTATGAGCGTACCCTACGAATTGAAAAATTCGCCGGAAGCGCTGGATAAACTGATTGTCATTATCAAGGAATTTATCGACCGGCAAACCATTGATAAAGCGAAGGTTCTGAATATAGCCATCAATATTTCGGGACGTGTGAACTCCGAATCGGGATACAGTTACAGTATTTTTTACTTCGAAGAACGTCCCCTGGTGGATATCTTGCGCGAACGCTTGGGCTATCGCGTTACAATTGACAACGATACACGGGCGATGACTTACGGCGAATACATTGCCGGTTGCGTGACGAAAGAAAAAGATATTATTTTTGTCAATATCAGTTGGGGAATTGCTATCGGGATCATCATCGACGGCAAAGTATATAACGGTAAATCGGGCTTTTCCGGCGAATTGGGTCATGTAAAAAGCTACGATAATGAAGTTTTATGCCATTGTGGAAAAAAAGGCTGCCTCGAAACCGAAGTTTCAGGCTTGGCGATGCACCGCCGCCTGATTGAAAAGCTGAAAGAAGGCGCAAGCTCGCTATTGTCGAAAAAGTTTGCCAAAAACGAACAAATAAAGCTGAGCGACATCGTGCAGGCAGTAAACAAAGAGGACGTCCTGTGTATTGATTTGGTTGAAGATATCGGCAGGAAACTGGGGGAACACTTGGCCGGAATTATCAATATATTCAATCCGGAAATGGTAATCATCGGCGGAACCCTCGCCCTGACCGGCGATTACATCATGCAACCGATTATTACATCCATACGCAAATATTCCCTCAATCTGGTGAATAAAGACTCGGTAATTACAACTTCCAAACTGAAAGACAAAACCGGCATTATCGGCGCTTGTATGATTTCCCGCCTGCGGGTTTTTGAGAATTAATTAATATCACTTTGCGATAGTAGCGTAATTTAATGATAACATTCGTATGAAAATTACAAACAAACTCATATTAATCGTCACGGTTTTTTTTTGGATAATAAGCACCCTGACTTGTTTTTCTCAAGAAGATAAAGACCGGGCATTTCAGGATTTTGATGTGATAGAGACCGAAAACCGGTATGTAGAAAGTCTGAAAGATATTGAAGGGACATCTTATAATCTGCCTGTAGGTATAAAGAAAATAATCGGTAATATTCCCGTAATACTGGCTGTTTCCAATGTGAAGATCGGGTCTCAATATGGTGAATGCAGTATTTATCTGAAAATAGAGCTTCCTTCAAAATCAACGGATAAAAAATCGAATGTACTTATTTTCGGGGCGCAGGGAGTGAAAATTTCTTATGGTGGCGACCTCGCCGGCGATATAAAATTGCTGTTGATAAGTTCCCATACTTTACCCTTGGGGAATTTGGGGAGCATCGAATTTAAGGGGGGAGGAATCCATGAGACAACGGGAAATCAATCTTCGGAAACATTTGCGACCCTTGATTGTAACGGCGATTTTAAGGAATTGGCGCTAAGCGCCGACCTTATTTTTAATAAAAACACCTTTGAATCATTAGCGGCCGAAGACGGGATATTAAGATCCGGATTCAGGCTTGTCATGCAGGATTTGAATGACCTGTTAGTGAATATTAACATTCCCGATTTCAAAATTAAAGGGGTTCCCGATTTTGTATTCAGTGTATCCGAAGCCACAATAGACCTGAGTGATTCGAGGAATCCGGTCAACTTTAAGACAGATCCGGAATATTTCGCCCAATACTTTACATTGCCGGACCCGAACTTGTGGAGAGGCGTATATATTTCAAAATTATCGGTGACTTTTCCGTCCATGTTTAACCGTAAGGATTCGCAGAAGAGTACGGTAGAAGCATCAAATTTCATTATAGACGAGGCAGGTATAACCGGAGATATTTCAGGCACGGATATTCTGTCTTTCGAACAGGGGGACGCCGGTGGCTCTCCGTTTTCCGTAACCGGTTTCAAGTTAAGTTTTCTGGCAAATAATATTAAGGGATTCGGCTTTGGCGGACAAATGGCGATTCCGTTCCTGACAAAGGAAAAGCCCCGTTCCTATACCGCTTACATATCGAAAGACGAATATCTGTTTAATGTAACTCTTGGAAACGAGGAGAGTGTCAATCTGTTGGGGATGGGAAATTTACATTTGGAACCAACCTCTGTGGTACAGGTAAAAGTGAAAGACGGCAAGTTCTTACCCGCAGCTATTTTGGATGGCGAAATAAAAATAGACATCGATGGCTTGAAACTGGAGCAATTGGCATTTACCAAGTTACGCCTTTCCGCCGAAGATCCCCATTTCTCTGTCGAATCCGCCAAATATGGCGGTGAAGTTAAATTCTACAATTTTCCCCTATCCATAGACAGTATTTCATTTTCCTCCAAAGGCGCCAATGCGGCTGTTCTCGGTTTTAACCTGAATTTGAACCTGATGGACGGAAAGATATCAGCCCGTTCGGGACTTCGCATGACTACGGAGTTTAAAGGTCATAACGAGATAGAATTTAAAGGCGTACAGGTTGACAGGATCCGGTTGGAAAAAATACAGCTTGCCGGGTTTAGCCTGGATGGAGAGATAAATATAGTAAAAGACGATCCTGTATATGGAAACTATTTGGGAGGAGAAATAATCGCTGCATTTGACGCTTTGTCGGACGGCTTAAAAGTGGGCGTGAAATCCGTGTTCGGGTATAAAGATTTCAGGTACTGGTATGTTGAAGGCATGCTTAAATCAGGCTCCGGCATACCGGTCGGACCATTGTTCTTAAACGGATTCGTCGGAGGGGCCTACTATAAAATGCAATTTACCGGAGGTACGGGAATCCGTTCCTATTCGCCATACGAGGATTGCGGGCTTGGCGTAAAAGCAGGGATAAACTATTATGTAGCGCAGGAAAATACAATTAGCGGAAATGCCCTCTTTGAAATGAATTTTTCATCATCCGGCGGAATCCGGAACATGATGTTCTATGGAACAGCAGAGTTCCTGAAAAAATCAAACAAATCCGAAAATGACCTTAATAACATGTTTACTTCCGGTCAAGGGAAGGTCCGCTGCCCGGGACAGAGTTTCACCGCCGGAATGTCGCCGGGATCGGACGGATCGTCCATGTCAAAGGAAGTCCTGTCGGGGATGAATCTGTCGGGTATCATATCGGCATATTTATACATGAATTATGAGTTCACGACAAAGACATTCGATGCGAATTTTGCCGTCCTGGTCAATACCCCCGGAAATATCCTGAGAGGCGCGGGGAATAACGGAGAAGCAGGATGGGCTTTCCTGCACATATCGCCGCAATCATGGTTCATACATGTCGGCACTCCGTCAAATCCTTTGGGACTGAAACTGGGATTGGGACCCTTATCCCTTTCCACCGAATCCTATTTTATGCTGGGCGACAAACTCGAAGCTCCGATTCTTGACCCGAATGTGGCAAGGATACTCAATATATCGCCCGAACAGGCCGACTATATGAAATATCCTCATAATATAACCTTGGGAAAAGGCGTCGCCTTTGGAAGCCGTTTCAAGTTTGATACCGGAAATTTGAGTTTTCTTATTCTTTACGCCCGGTTTATGGCCGGCACGGGTTTCGATGTAATGCTTCAGGATTTGAGCGGATATTCATGCAAGGGTAAAAGTGAAACAATCGGCTTGGACGGATGGTATGCCAACGGACAAAGCTATGTTTACCTGGAAGGGGATTTGGGCGTAAGAATAAAATTAGTATTTATCAATAAGAGTGTCAGCATCATCCATGGTTCTGCGGCGACACTTTTACAGGCCCGGCTGCCCAATCCGACATGGATAGGCGGATATATGGCGGTAGATCTGGACGTATTGGGCGGTCTCATAAAAGCCAATATGAAAATGAAGTTCAGCTTTGGCGATGCTTGTGAAATCGTGCGCAATGACGGGGATTATACTCCCCTGGATTTTCCGATAATAGCCGACCTTACCCCGAAAGACGGAGAGAGTGAAGTAGATATCTTCCTTTCGCCGCAGGCTACATTCAACATGCAGCTGGAAGAGTCTTTCGATGCGCAGGACGATCAGGGAAACACGCATACCTACCGCATCAGGATAGAAGATTTTTATATCGCCGATAATGGCGGGACGAAAGTTGCCGGGGTAATTAAAAAAGGAAAGAACATGGACGCAAGCTTTGCATCGCATGACGTATTGCCCCCGTACAAAGACATGCAGGCTTTTGTAAGCGTTAATTTTGAAGAGCTGGCCGGCGGACGCTGGACTACGGTCATGCAAAACGGTAAACCCGCAAGGGAAACAAAAACCGTCAAATTCAAAACAGGTGAAGCTCCGAATTATATTCCGGCAAGTAATATCGAATATTGTTATCCCGTGATTGCCCAGAAAAATTTCTATAAAAGCGAATCGACAGCAGGATATATACAACTGGTAAAAGGCCAGCCCTATTTGTTCCCCGGCGGATTCAACTATGACGTGACTTTTTCATCCGCCGGCCGTCAGGATCTTAAGGCCGGGTTTGAATACAATGCCGGAGAAAAGCGGCTGTCTTTCTCAATACCTGCCCTGGCAAACCGCACCGATTATACGCTGGCATTTGTAGCATCCAAAGAAGGCGGAATCCGGGACAGCGGCGTTTCAACAATAACATCAAGCGCAACGATACAGGGAGAAGAGGGTGAGTCCTATACCGTGGATTATATGCAACAGGCCGCGCAAAAGATCATCAAGGAAGGAAGCCTGAAAGTATTGGATTACAATTTCGCTACCAGTAATTTCAATACATTCGAGCAGAAAATGTCTTCATTGAGTTTGTCAAGGGGAGCGTTCAGGATCACTCAGGATGTACATGCACTCTATCTGAACACAGGAAAGTCTTACGAGCGTTTCGATGAAGCGGAAGTAGAAGGCGTGCAAACCACAGGAACAGAGTCGCTTGTACGGGCAGAAGCCATTCTTGAAGACGCTTATTACAGAGAGGTAATTTACCCCCTTCTGTATAAATGGTATCCAATTCCCGGCATTTCCATTCAAAACAGGAATGTGAATGAAGCCGGATTGCCTCCGGTCAAAGGCTTCAGCGTGCTTGACGGATATTTTTCCGGAAACATCGAGGCTCAAAAGGCTGTGCCTTTCGTTTATAACCTTGTTTATTATTATAATAAGGATTTCGTCGAGTTGCGTAGCAAGGCCGCCAATATGTTTGACAAGGGAATTAATATGGAGCCGCTGATGCCTTTGGTAACAAGCCAATTCCCGTTAATTCGCGAAGGAGAGTATAAAACCCTGCTAAGATATGTTATGCCGGGGGCAAAACAGGGTACGCAAAAGCAAGTTAATTATATTTACTGGTATTGAAAAATGAAACTTACGATAATTTCCATATTGTTGCTCTTTAGCGCTTCCGGATTATCCGGACAGAATGTACAGGTACAGGTGCAGGATCCGGATAACGAAAAAATCAAGGCAAAAGGCTTCGTTGCAAACGAACAAACGATCAAGCTACGCTGGGCGCCGGTTAATGCCGGCGCCTGGGTGGACGGTAAAAAATACGGCTATGTGCTGGAAAGGTACACCCTTATCGTGGATAGCGTTTACCAAAAAAATCCGGTCAAGGGAATATCCGGACTGGAGATTAAAGCCGCACCTTTGGCCGGATGGGAAAAACGGGCCTTGGAATCGGATTATGCAGCTGTCGTTGCCCAGGCTTTTTACGGGGACCATTTCGAACTGACGTCCACATCAAGCAATATCGGCGATATTATGAATCAGGCTAACGAGTTGGAACAGCGTTTCGCGACTTCCGTATTTATGGCGGAGTACGACTATGAAGCTGCCGAATTGGCCGGTTGGGCATATACCGACCGGAATGCACGGAAAAACGAGCAGTATCTTTATCGCATTATACTGAACAGGCCCCGGAAACAGGCCGGAGATACGGCGGCAGTGCTTATAGGCTATGCCGACAAGAGGGAGTTGCCCCGGCCGTTGAATCCGGATGCGATATGGGGAGACCGGTCGGTCATGCTGATGTGGAATTACGAGCTTTTATCGGATGTGTATCACTCCTATCATATAGAGAGAAAATCGTCGGAAGAAACCGGATTTACACGGATAACCAAACTTCCGGCGACCGCATTGAATGCAAATATGCAAAGTATTTTTTATACGGATTCCCTGGCCGACAATGAGACAGAGTACGCATACAGGGTTTGGGGAATAACCACATTTAACGAGGAAGGACCTGTTTCGGAGATCATATCCGGAAAGGGGAAAAATTCAATTTCCTGCATTCCCAATATCCTGAGCGGATACTTTACCGGACAGGATAAGGCTCATATTTCCTGGTCTTTCGATTGTGAAAGCATAGAGCAAATCAGCCGGTTGGAAGTTAAAAGAGCTTCCGCTCCCGACGGCGCTTATCAAACGGTTGCGGGTAAACTGTCCCCTCATACCCGCGAGGCTTCTTTCGACCTTCATGAAAATATCAATTATGTGAAGGTCTTTGCCCTGACAAAAGACAGTATGGAATTGTCTTCCCTGCCGTTCCTGCTGAATCGGGAAGATACTGTTCCGCCGGCCGTACCGACCGGTTTGAAGGTTGAAATCGACTCCTCGGCGATAGCCCGCCTGTCGTGGAATCCCAATACGGAACCCGATCTCCGGGGATACCGCATTTTGAGATCGTTCAACAGCGATGAAGAAAAATCTTCCATCGTATCCGGACCCGTTACCTTGAATAATTTTACGGATACGCTTTCTTTAAGTTTGGGAAATGAAAAAGTATATTATTCGGTCACGGCGCTGGATATGCATTACAATGAGTCGGCTCCCTGCGTACATGTTGCAGCGGAAAAACCCAACTCAAAGACGCCGGCTTTACCGGTCATTACCGGTTATGAAATTTTGGGTGAAGGAAATGTCTCCCTCTCGTGGATAAGCGATAAAGCAAGGACTGATATCCGTTACCGGCTCAACAGGATACCATCCGGCAGGCCGGACAGCCTGTCGATTGTATTGGAAACGGACGAAAAAACCGATTCCCATACCGATGAAGTCGAAGAATCGGGCGACTATACGTATTGGCTTGTTGCTACCGATACCCGGGGAAAATCCTCGGAATCGCCGCAGCGGCTCAGTATTTCCACATCGGTAAATAAAAGCGTGAATGGTATTTCCGGCTTCAATTCATACGTAAACCGGAAAGATGGATATGTAGAGTTGTCGTGGAAAAAACATCCGCAGGCAGCGCTATACCGTATTTACAAACAGGCGGGAAATAAACCGGCATTTTTGTGGAAAGAAACGGATGTGAATGAAAATAGAATGGTGGATGAACAGCTTTCACCCAATACGGTTTACAAGTACACCATCCTGTTTATAAACAATGCGGGGCGTATGTCGCCTGCTAAAACAATAAAAGTCGATTATTAATCCGGAAGAGATTTTGAATTGTATGAAAAAGTTATATGTATTGTTTTTATTGCTGATCGTAGTCTGCTGCACCAATGTGCGGGGACAAAGCGGAGAATGGGGATACGTTCTGGACCTGAATCCTATTAATACGAATAACAGGCATGCCAAATCCAGCGGAAGCGGCACCCACCTCAGTATTTATCCTTATGACAGTAACGGGAACGAAGGTGGGATGATATATGCTACCGAAAGCTTCAGACAGGAAAGAGGAGAATGGCATAGGGTTACAGTACCGATGCAGATCAACAGCATTAATGTTAAAGTACCTAAAGTAAGAATTGCCCACAGGGTTGATTGGGAAGGAGGCGGAAGTAACTGGGCACACAATGATTTAGCATTGTTTCCTTCCGGCTATAATCAGTTGGAATACAATCATTTTCGCGCATGCAACGGAACTCACAGCACCGGCTGCAACTTTACCCAGGATTTGTTCAATCAAATGCAAGGACATGTGGATGTTTATACTTTCCCGAAAAACATAAAGATTGTCTTGCAATCTTCTGAAACTCAAGGAATTTCAGCCGAAAACAAAGCAAAAGCAGAAGCGCCGGCCGGCTACGGTTCGAGTGTTTACAGATGGGTGTACAGGACAAGCCCGACCGGGACCTGGCAGCCGATAGCCAATACTTCATTAAACGGCAACCGGATTTTGGAAGCTTCATTGCAGGATATATACGGGTCCGGATTTATGAATGACGGGGTGGTGGATTTCTCATCCAATACCTTTATCGCTTTGGAATACGATGTGTATAAAAGCAGTTCGAATGTAAAAGACAAGGAATATTCCAATATCATTACCTTGTCCAATAAGCTCACGGCCCCGAAGATCGTATCGGCTACGGGCGGAAAAACGGTATGCCCGGGAGAAAGCAACGGAAAAATAACAGTTGTTGTAGATCGCCCGCTCATTGCAGGTAAGGAGATCATAGAGTTTTTCGCATGGACAAGCAATGGAATTAAGGGAAACAAGCGGGATTACACCCGGATAAATGACACTACTTACGAAATAACCGGTTTAATTGCAGGAGAATATACGGTAGAAACAGGTTCCCGCTATGGCGCAAGTGAAGTATCAACCAATATAACGGACGCCGACCATAAACGGACCGGAGTAAAAATAACGGAACCGGATCCGGTTTCCTATCTCGTGAATGAACCGGATAAAAAGCACATATCCTGCAAAGGGGGAAACGACGGGTCTTTCAAGGTCACAGCCGGCGGAGGTACAGGTCCTTATACCTTGTGGTGGGAAGCGGACGGGGCGAGCGGTTTCAATCCGGTAGCGAACAACCTGCTCGAAGTATCGGGACTGGAAGCCGGGACATACCGCTATTATGTGACAGACGTGAATAATTGCGAGTTGGAAGATCCGCAGTACGGAGGCATCTTATATAAAACGCTAACGTTGACGGAACCGGCCCAATCGCTGGCTGTAAGCTTTCTTCCGGATAAAACGGAAATGCCGACAGGCAACGGTCGCAGCGACGGCTATATCACCGCTAAAATATCGGGAGGAACGCCGCCCTATACCGTCGTTTGGCAGGAAAAAACCTCGAACAGCGTTCTTTTAACAGTGGATAATGGAATTGCAGACGAGTCTAAACTCTACGATATTCCTTCGGGAACCTATACTGTGACTGTGACCGACAGTAAAGGCTGCACGCTTTCCACTCCGGCGGAATTTACGCTGGATGAACCCGATGCGCTTAAAGTCACCGTCACTCAGCAGGGACAAATCCTGTGCTTCGGCGATGCTTCGGCAAACCTTACCGTTTCCGTATCCGGCGGGGCAGGCGGGCCTTATGTGTATGCATGGAGTAAAAAAATAAACGGGATATATACCCAGATTTCAACAAATCCGTATCTGAACAATCAACAGGCAGGAGATTACAAAGTCTGGGTATCGGATGGCAGTACGCCGCCCAATGAAAAAGAAGTCGAGTATTCCATACAGGAACCCTCCGAATTGATTGTCTCTGCAACAAAAATTGACGTCGGTTGTAAAGACGCCGGTACCGGTTCCGTTACACTTGCAATAACAGGAGGCGTTGCTCCGTATAAAATATACTATAAAGAAAGTAATGCATCAAGCTACACAAGCTCGACGGTTAATTCTGCCGCTTACAGCATTACCGGCTTGAAGGCCGGAACCTACGATTATTACGTAACCGATGCAAATAATTGCCGGGCAAATACGGGAACGGGAATCAGCGGGCGGGTAACGGTTACCGAACCGGCTGTCGCGATGGAAATAATATCAAGTGAAATTAAAAATATCAGCGGATCGGGAAGAAGCGATGGAAGCATTACGGTTAAAGTCGATGGCGGCATCCCGTATCCTGCCGGTAATACATATAAAATAACCTGGCGGAAAGACGGAGGACCCGTTATTTCGTCCGACACCGGTACGGATGGAAACGGAAAATTCACCTCTACGGTCAAAGACCTTGACCGGGGATTGTATCATCTTGAAATACAGGACAACAATACAGTTCCATGTACAATAAGCGCCGTTTTTAATCTGACCGAACCGTCACCTCTGTCTGTAAGCCTTGCCGAAACAAACCGGATCGATTGTTTCGGCAATCATACCGCCCGGATTACAGCTTCTGCTACGGGTGGCATCCCCCGTTTGTCCGGCTCGCCTTATACTTATAGATGGTATCGGGTTGAAGCGGGAAATGATATACTGACAGGAAATGAAAGTAACAGTACACTAAATGATATAGGCGCAGGCGTTTATAAAGTAAAAATAGAAGACGGCAGTACGCCGCCCAATACGGCGGAATCGGTTATTGCCGTTTCCCAGCCGTCGGCGCTTGAAACATCGGTTGTCGGGATAAAAAACATATCGTGTTTTGAGGGAAGCGACGGTTATATTCATATATCCGTAAAAGGAGGATCCGGAGGCTATAAGCTGTATTATAAACACAATACGCAAGATACGGACTATAAATTGCTTCCTGTCACTTTGCCGGACAATGTATTTTATCTGAACAATCTTCCGGCCGGAAAGTATAGCCTGTATATACAGGACGCAAACGGATGTACGGCCCAAATATCGGGAACGGATATAGCGGAATTTGAATTGCTTGCCCCGGAAAAACCCCTGTCGGTGGTATCGCAACAGGTCATTATCCCTTCCGGAACGGGACGAAACGACGGCAGCATCATCATCACGATTGACGGGGGAACACCTTTCGATTCGGGAGACAAGTATCTGGTATCATGGAAAGATGAAAACGGGAATCCGCTCAGTCCTGAAAATGCACTTGATGCACAGGGATTGTTTACCGGCAAGATAAGCAATCTGGCTAAAGGGGAATATTTTGTCGAAATAAGAGACAAGAACTATCAGAATTTGGACAATGGCTGTTATTTTGCGACCGGTATCACCTTGAAAGATCCCCCTCCATTGATTGTAAGCGTGGAGAATATCCAGTCCGTAAAATGCTTCGGCGATAATTCAGGCCGGCTGGTTGCCCATGCGCAAGGCGGTATTCCTTATGTCGCAGGCTTGCCTTACCGGTACGAGTGGTATCGGCTTGCCGACAGCGGCGAAACGCTGATTGCCGGTGCAAACGACAGCATATTGAGCAATATTCCTGCGGGATCCTATAAAGTAAAGATTGCAGATGGAAGCTCGGAGACAAACTACACGGAATCGGCAGTAATAACCCTGTCCCAGCCTGAAAAACTGCTTACGGCGGTCGATACCCGGATGATATCCTGCTTCCGGGGCGGCGACGGTTATATCCGCATATCCGTGACAGGCGGAACCGGTAATTACAAGCTCTATTACAAACTGAACGGAACGGATACGGATTACCGTGAAACCGGCGGCGGCAGTCAGGCGCACACCTTCTTGCTGAATAACCTTCCGGCGGGCGTATATTCCGTATATATACAGGATGCAAATTCATGTTATGCGGCTATAAACGGGGCGGACATGGCAGAAATTGTATTGAGCCAGCCCGATAAGGCGCTGGGCATTGCAACGGATACGGTATATGATCCGACATCGAACGGCTTGTCGAATGGAGAAATACATATCCGGCCGGATGGCGGAACTCCCGAATATACGGTAATCTGGCGGGACAGCAGGGGAAATGAACTGACTGCCCGAAATTCGATTGTGGACGGCGTTTTCTCATCTTCATTGACGGGACTTGGCGAAGGAAAATACCGGGTAGAAGTAAGGGACGCCAATTATCCGAAAGCGGATCAGTCAAACAATACCGCCTGCATAGTGATAAAGGAATATGAACTGATTCAACCCGAAGTATTTACCCTGGAATTGGAAGAAACGCATTATATATCCTGCCATCAAATGTCCGACGGGGAAATTACCGCCCACGCCCAAGGCGGGGTAAGGAATAAAGAAGAAAACCGGTCGCCTTACCAATATACCTGGTACAGGGAAGAAGCCGGCAATTTTGTTGTAATACCCGGCCGGAACGACGGTATATTAACCGGTATCCCGGCCGGAACTTACCGGTTGGAGGTTGAAGACTATGCCCGGATACCCAACCGGATAAGCGCCGAGTACCGGATCGTTCAACCCGAAGCGCTCACGGCGACATCCGAAGACGTACGTGTCGTCTGCGGGGAAACGGCGACACTGTCGGTAGCCGTATCGGGAGGGACAATGCCTTATACATACAAGTGGAATACAGGCGACGCAAGGCCTGAAGTAAATGACATGGCTCCCGGAAAATACATGGTAATCGTTACGGACGCCAGGGGATGCGAGGCGACGGCTATCGCCAAGATAACCAGCCCGAGTGATTTGTCGATAAGCGCCGACATCAATCATCCGGTTTGCTACCAGGCAGCCAACGGCAGTATCATCACCCGGATTACAGGCGGAACAGCGCCCTATACTTATCGCTGGAGTACGGGAGAAACCACGAAAGACAGCCGGAATATCGGCGCCGGCGTATATACGGTTGTAGTCACCGATAAAGACGGGTGCAGCTTTTCCGAAAGTTTCGAGCTGAAGGATCCGGAACCCGTCAAGGTCGATTTAGGCGAGGACTTGACATTTTGCATCGGCCGGTACTATCTGTTAGCGCCCCGGGTTGAAGACCCGGAGACAGCGTTCAGTTGGACAGGTCCCGGCGGATTCCAGTCGAAAGACCCCAAAGTGGAATTGAGCAAAGCAGGAACTTACCGGCTGACAATCACCGACAGTAAAGGCTGCCAGGCAACGGACGAGATAGAGGTATTTCTGACGGACTACAGCATCAGTTCCGAAATGGTTGTCGCTACCGAAATGCTTGCCAATGACACGATCGTACTTGTAAATATCAGTTCGCCCGATCCGGAAAGGATAGAATGGCTATTCTCCGAAAACGATCCGGTCGTGATCGTGGAAACCTCCTTTGAAATGGCTAAAATTATTTTCAGGCAGGCCGGCGAATATGCCGTCGGGATGCGGTCTTATCTCAAAGAGTGCTATCAGGATGTATTCAAGACATTGAATGTAAAGGAATTCGACGGTTCCATCGGCAATAACTTCGGACAAACCGACATTTTGGAATTTACGGTGAATCCGAATCCGAATGACGGAAATTTCAAGGTAAAGATTGAACTCGGCAGGCAAAGCACGGTACGGCTGCGCCTGTTCTCGCTGACTCACGGAAACCTGACGGACGACAAGACCTTGAGCGGGCAAAAGCTGTATGAAGAGTCATACCGGCTGTTCCTTGCTCCGGGAGTATATGTCCTGCTGCTGGAAACCGCATCGGGAAGAAAGAGTCAAAAGATAATTATTCATTAAAAGATCTCAGCGTATGCAATCGAAGAAGTCACATATTATCAGGAACCTCTGCATCCTGCTTGCGTTCTGGAGTTTAAGCGCCTATGCCCCGGCGCAGACCACCGTTTATCCGGTGCAGGCTTATACCCAGCTTATACCGCCTTACACGCCATACACGCCGTCCTATTATTCCGGAGGCGTGGAAAAAATGCGCGTGACCCTGATCAATGCAGACATGATGCAGCCCCTGTTGGAAGTTTACCTGAAAATGAAGATTACTTCATCGGTTTTTTCCCTGCAAACGCCTGAGGAAGTTCGCACTCCCCCGATAACCCTTCCGGCCGGCGTACCGGTCATATTGTCGCGCTCCGACCTGGAGCCTTACTTCCGGAGGGAAAACTTGCAGGTCGGCGGAGGACAAAGCCAGTTCTACCGCACCCTGATGCTGCCCGACAATTTCTACCGATTCCATTTCGAAGTCTATGAAGTCCATACCGGCCGCCTGTTAAGCAATACAAGGGTCGGATTCGCCCAGGCGCTGATCGCAGCCGGCGATCCGCCCGTCCTGAACCTGCCCCTGAAAAGCTCGGTAGTGGAAGAAAGCAATATCCCATCCATTCTGTTTACCTGGACGCCCCGGCACATGAACTCGGTCGCCTCGGCCTACGGGACGGAATATGAAATATCCCTGGTTGAAATCCATGACAAGCAGACGTCCGCCGAAAATGCTTTCCAGTATTCCCGCGTCCTGCACAGCGAGCGTACCCGTTCAACCGCATTTATTTACAATTCGGCGCATCCGCTTCTGCAACCGGGACTGCGTTACGCCTGGCGCGTACAGGCCGTCGCCCGGGAAGGCCTTGAAGAGGCGCAAGTTTTTAAGAACAACGGATACAGCGAAATCTTCTGGTTCGACTATAAGGGAAACTGTCCGGCGGTTACCTCTTCGGGAGTTGTTATCAAGGGAATGGAAGCGGCAGTCTCGTGGCAGCCCACACAGGCCATCGGCTATACGCTTGAATACCGCAAAAAAGGAGGTGCGAGATGGTATGGAGCGAACGTATCGGGGACTTCCGGTACGTTCTACGGCTTGCAGTGGGGCGAAACCTACGAATACCGCATCGGTTCGCGCTGCTATCCGGACGATTTGTTGGATTACAGTACAGTCAAGGCCTTCACCATGCCTGAACTTCCGGAAAAAAATCCCAATTGCGGCATCCTTCCGGACGATAATGTTTCCAACCGCACACCAATAAGCGAGTTAACGCCGGGGCTTCCGGTCTTTGCCGGGGACTTCCCTGTATTCATTACCGAAGTTCATGGAAACGGGGTCTTTTCGGGAACCGGTTATATTGGCATCCCGTTTACCAAACTGCCCCGGATAACGGTTACCTTCAGCAACATCACGGTCAATACCGACCACCGGCTGATCGGCGGATTTTTCGAGACCAAATACGATATCAGGAACAAAAACCTGCTCTGGGATGTGGATCAGACCCTGACGGGAGGTGGCGGCGGCGTGGGCGATATCCGCACGGGCGAGGAACGTGCGCAGTTTGTCGTTGACTGCACGATTAATCCGGACATCAAGGTCAAGCCGGTAGTTACCGACGGTAGCCGGGATGAAATAAAGGAAGGCGAAAGCTACGTATTTACGAGAAATGAAAACGGTAAATATGAATTTATCATTACCGATTCGAAAGGCAACGAACACAGGATTGAATCCGAAACCATGCCGGTTACGATTGAGGATAAGGAGGGAAAAACCTACCGGATAGACGAACAGGGCAATATCACGCAGGTATCGTCCGAATCCGGCATCAAGCTTGATCCGTCCGTCTGCTACAAGGTAGAGACAGACATCGTTGAAGTGGCATTCGCGGAAATCGAAGGCGTGACGCGCTATGCCGTTGACCCATACAGGGACGTATATAAAAATGTAACCGAATATTATCAGCAATACAAGGCGGGAGACAGGGAAATCGCCGCCTCCGCCAAATTCATGCTGCCCGGGACGAGCGATAAATTAGCCGTAAAAATCACCTCTTCCAAAGCCGGATTTGATCCGTCCAAAGTCCACTTCGTCACCATGTCGGGCAAGGAATATGAAGCCGTTTACATGCCCGGCGACAAGCAGTGGGGAATAACGGTTGTTGCAAGCGCCGCCGGCGATGGACAGGAACTGTTTGCCGTTTACGAAACGGAACCCGGGAAGTATGCTACGGTTGCACTGCTGAATATCTATACCTACGAACCGAAAACCATCAAGGTTAAACTTGTTCCTGTCAACGGTTTTACAAATGGATTCTCAAAGGAAAGTGTATCTGCACAGTTGAACGCCATATATAATAAGGTGGGAGTAAGTTGCGAGATAGAAATGGCTTCATCGTTTAACTACACGTTCCACGACAATACATTCAACGTAACGGGCAGCGGTTTGTTTTCGACACAGACCAGCGACATGAAGGCAATTAACAGCGCCTACCAACAAGGTAACGATTACCAAACGGACGCTATCACACTGTTTATTATCGAAAATGTGACGGGTGACGACGGTGTTGCCGGTGATATGCCGCGAGGCAAGCAGTTTGGGTATCTGTTTGCCGGTTCGGATACAAGGACTATCGCTCATGAGATTGGACACGGCGCCTTTAATCTTGAACATCCTTTTGAAAGGCCGCTACGGGGACAGTTTGAGAAGGGGCAGCTGGCGCATTGCCTGATGGATTATGGTACCGGTACGGAATTTTGTAAGTTGGAATGGGATGCGATTAATGCGCCGGGATTGGTGATTGGGATGTTGGAAACGGATGAAGGGGGGATGGACATTATAGAAAATAATCCGAAAGCAATAGTTCGAATTATAAAAACCATTCAATGCGCCAAATCCAAAAATGAAAAACAAACAGTCTTGTATTTTCCATCAAGTAGCATTGAGGTAAAAATAAAAGACCTTGTTTCTACTTTGAATTTAGCAGGATCTGATTGCAGTGGCGAAAAAATCAAGTTTTATCTTTCCAACAGTGACTATTCAAATTTGAGTGGCGATTATATACAGGATTTGTTTAATATCTCGACAATAAAATTCGATGATAACAACAAACAAGTTGTGATACAGGGAGATAAAATCACTTGCTTTGTTTCGCCGTTAGATAAATTCAGCAGCAAGGCGGATTGTATATACAGTTTTATCAAGTCCCTTTTTACCGTTTCGTTCAAGAACGAAAACTACAATGTTGGAACGCCCACATTGGAAGATTTGCAATATGCTTCGCCGTGTGAATTTGAAACATTAAAGATAGAAGACAGGAAAAAGCTGTTACAAGAAGCCTCGAAGGCTGAAAACTGGTATAATTCTTCCATAAAAGATTCGCGACAGAAGATAGCGATATTGTTGATTTCAACAACTCCCAATCAAGATAAAACAGCAATGTATAGTTTGTTCTCCCAAAATCTTGCATTGCTTAATACACTATACACTAAAGTCGATGATTACAGGGATGAGCTGCTACAGGCAATTGTAGATTTGTGGAAATACAATAATTCAAATGCTGTTGCAAAAAGGAATATCCTAATCAATCAATATTCGTTGCTGCACCAAAATACATTTTGGAAAGTAAATGACAATGGAAAATATCAAATATGTTTCCAATACTTATCCGGCGGCAATCCCTATTCGGGATTTCAATATGAGTCGGATTGCACAAATGAAATAAATCCTTTTGAAACGGTAAATATTTATGCTTACACCTCTTTGTGGTCTCGCTTTTCGGGAAAAAGCGATGCGGTGCTGTTGGATGTTCCGGCCATAGTGGGGCGCACCATTATGTCGGATGCCTACAAGCAGGAGTTTTATAATTACTTGACACTGGGCTTTTCGGTTGTTGGTGTAAATCAGACAGCAATAGCGGCAAAAATGCTGGCAAACGGCGGCATAAAAAGTATAGGCGTGTGGGTGAAATTTGCTTTGGGCGCAAGCGATGTAACCACTACAGTTGTAGAAGAATATGTAAAAGGCAATCCAAATACTGAATTTTCAAAAACGTGGGTTGAAAATCGAAATATTATTTATGGTTCATTATTAGTTGCTAATCTTACGGATGCAGCAATAACTGCTTATGCAAACAAAGCCAAGCAGATGGAAAGTTTGTACTTGAAAGAAACGGGGACGGAGTTTGCGGAGATTGGGACAAATACGGTGAAAGGGGGAAATAAATTAAATCTTGGTAAATTCATAAAAAAGATAGGTGATTATGAAGTATATGAGGGCGGCGAAGTATTTTACCGAGGTATGACAAAATCTGATTATGAGTATTTGCTAAAGAATAATAAATTGCAAATAACTTCGAATACTTCTGAAATGTTTACATCCCCTTCTTTAGAATATATTAAATCTGTTGGATATGGAGATAATGGTATAATTGTAAAAATTCAAGCAAAACAAGGTACATTAAAAGTATTGGAAGTAAAAGGAATTAGAGATCAATCTATAAGAGCGGCACAATTATATCCTGAAATGCCTAATCCACAAAGTTTCTCAGGATGGATGGAAAGAGGGGAGGTCTATTTTAAACAAGAAACAATAAAAGGAACTAATATTCAGCAAATTAATATTGGTCTTGGTAGGAATACATCTGAAAATGGTGGACTAAAATTGTTTAACGATAATATAATAGGTTTTGAAATTGTAGAATAATATGAACTATTTAACCGAATGTGAATTATCAGCTTTGCGTAAATTATCAGCTGGGTTAATTTCTAAGAAAGAATTAGATTTTATAATTACGAGAAAAGCAGCACTTCAAGAAATGGAATGTTTTCTTGATAAGTTTATTTTTGATAAAAACGTATGTGGTTTTGAAGCAGTTCTGTGGAATATGCCAAATACTATGACAAAAGAAGAAGAAAATTATTTGTATAAAAAATATCTTTTGTTAGATGGTCATTTTCAATATGAAAACATGATAAGCGCTTTTCAAACATATTTTAATGAAGATAAGGACAATATTCCCATATTATTGCAAGCGATAAAGGAAATACCTGAATATTTAAATTATGATGATGTAAAATATCCATATATTCGAAAAATTA
>BNTV01000091.1 GCA_025996865.1 Bacteroidia bacterium | reverse complement strand
TTTAAAATTTGGTTGATGCGATTTTTATGAATAACCAAATTTTAAATCAAGCTTTAGTTATCCCCTATATAGAAGAGGTCGATCTTGATACTACAAAAAACAATAATTTTAGACGTGATTATTGTAAGCAAGTAGGAAAACGTTATTTTATTGATAATGATTCTACAAGAAGTTGGAATTTAAGAACTTACTTAGAAAAATTAAGGGATTCCAAATATGATCACTATTATAAAATTTACCTTTTTGACGAAAAAGAGGCCAGTAATAATGGTTATTCATGGGGTTATAAATATACGGTTTGTTTCAATACGGCCAATTCCGAAACCGGAATTCACGAACTTCTTCATGCTTTAGAGTTAGCGCATCCCTTTGATGGATATAGCAGGAATACAAAATTTACCCATCATTTTTGCACAACAGACAATATTATGGATTATGGTCATTTTATTGGAGTGGATAGAAAAAGTTTATATCACTGGCAATGGCAAGTGTTAAATTTAAAATTAAGACAGGAACAGATGAAAGCAATTAATTTTTTATCAATTTTATTTATATGTCTAATATATTCTTGTAAAGAAAATAATAATCCTAAAAACAGTAATACAATGGAAAAATATGATTTTGAATTAGAAAAGGAATTTAGAATGCGAGGAATTACAGATACGATAATTAAAAGAGGAGATACTCTCATATTCGTTAATGGTATGATGGAAAGTGGAACTTTTTGTAATGAATATCCTCCAGAACCGGAATTTTACATGATACAAAAAACATTTTATCCGAATGGTATGTTGGAATCCAAAGGAAAATTTACCGGAAGCCATCTTAAGATAGGAATATGGCAATATTATGATAAATATAATGATTATCCACTATGGGAGATAACTATTGAAGCCTGTCCGGAGACCGGTTTCATCGAAACAGTTTATGAAATTCATGGGAATACAGGAGAAGTTTTGAGCAAAAAATCCAAAGAAATTTTCAGATATGAATAAAATGTCAATAAATGGAATCCTAAGAGAAAAAAGGATATATTTAGGATGGGTGAAAATTGGCTTGTGTGATTGTTGAGAACTGCCTCGCTTGGAAACACTTACACAAGTGATCCGGTTTCATATCCGCAAATACCGGGAAAAATAGTTGACAGAGTCTATAATTTCTTAAATAAAAAATATTTTCTATTTTTTTGGTGCTATATAGTAATTTTTATTTATATTTGCAGAATTATGACATAGGATTTTTATTTAGGTATAATTCCAACAAAAAATTTATCTGTGATTATCTAATAGTTGATTAAAAATATGAATTACAAATTTCCTGTCGATTTCTCAAGGTTGTTTGAGTCGAATATTCGTAATTTATCGCAACAAAGCGAAAAAGAGTCGGTAGACCAGAATTTGGAACTGATTATTACCACCAATCCGGGGGAACATAAATATGATCCGAAATTCGGGTGCAAAATTTGGGATCTTGATTTTGAACGGGTTGTCTCAAAGGCGATTTGGGAAGAACTGTTTACGCAGTATATTTCGGAAGCCATCAAAAAATACGAACCCCGCATCTGTGAGGTCGAGCCGTCTATTCATTTTTTCGATACCCGGCGGGAAGAAGTGATCTCCGGCGCCGTTTATATCAAAAAGAGAGTGGATATTTCCATTCGTGCCAAAATGGTAAATACAGGTGAAAAATGCGGCTTCTTTTATTCCCTTTATTTAGGTCCGCTTACCGCTAATTAAAAATACGATTTCATGGAAAACAAAAAAAGATACTATAAAGAAAATATCAAAGACCGCATGTTCAAGAATGCGGCGAGTTTTTGGGGCGTCCGGAATGTAGAGAATTTCGACCCGCTCGTAAAACTGCTGATAGAAGCGATGGCCAGCGAAATCTATAAACTATCCAATGAAGTCAATAACATCGAAACGAGGATACTGGAACGCATCGCCCATTTGCTGACTCCGAATATCCTGATGACCGTGCGTCCCCCTCATACACTGCTTCATTCACAACCATTGGAAAATAAATGCATCATCAACAAAAAAACAGGGTTTTATTACGATGATCCCGTTTTCAAACAAAAAAATAAAATCAATGAAATCGGTTTCTATCCGGTAGATGGTTTTCAGTTGATAAAAAGTCAGGTAAAAGCCTTGGTTTGCGGACGAAACGTTTATACTTTAGACCAGGCGCTCAACAAAGAAATTTTTACCCGGAGTACGGTCCGGACGGAAGTTTTTTACCGGAGCCTCTGGATCGGACTGACATTGGATTCAAAAATCGAAACCATCAAAGACCTTTCTTTCTACTTTGATTTTATCAACGCCGAAAACAAAAACGAGTATTTTCACCTGCTTCCCTTCGCCCGTTGGCAGCACGATTCCATACCGCTTAAAACGGCGCCGGGAATCTACACCGTCAAAGACGAATCGGAAGCCGGAGATATGTCATTATTTTCCCGTTACGATTTGGCCAATCTATCGGATGAAAGTATCAAACGCTTTTACAATCATCGTTTTATCACCTTGAAAGACGAGTTGAAAGTGGCGAAAATGAAAAAAGAATTTTTTCCGGAAGCATTGGTTCCGCTCTTTTCCGAAGACATGATCCGGCAAATGGAAGAACCGCTGTACTGGTTTCAAGTGACCTTTCCCCCCGAATTTAATGAAGAAATTGTGGAACGAATTTTGGTAGGCACCAATATTTTTCCCGTCGCCAATAAGAATTTACATTCCCAAACATCCAAAAATCTCAAATTGTCGAATATAATTCCTTTATACACATCCGATAAAGAATATTTTCTATCCATACAATCGGTTGTTGATTCTCAAAACAGACCTTACAAACAACTTCCTTTTCGCGACGAGCAAACCGAACAGTATGGGACTTATTCCGTGAAACGAAGCGGAAACGAACGGTTTGATTCACGCGACGCCAAAGAATACGTCGCTTACCTGATCGACTTGCTACGGGATGAAGGCGCTTCCTTCGCTCTGTTGGGAAAAGGTTTTATGGATGACTTGATCGACAACATTGATGCGATGATAACGACTTTGGAACAAAAGTTAAATAAGGTGGAACACAACCGGGAAATTCCATCTTACCTGGTTGTTGATTCGGAATCGGATGAGGAAATTATTTATGTCAATTATTGGGTAACCCATTGCGAATTGCTCAACGATATCAAAGCGGGTACATTTTTCGCTCCGTATGGCGATACTTTTGTCAATCCGGATTTAACCGTATCCATGACACCCTGTACCGGTGGAAAAAGCCGTCCGAATTCAACCAACGCCTTGGATATGTACAAATACGTACTGACAGGCAGGGATCGAATCTACACTTCGGAAGATATTGTCAATTTCTGTTACAGCGAATACAGCGAAGTGATTATTTCGGCGGAAGTAAAAAAAGGTGTTCAGGTAAGTGCAAAACCCAAAGAAGGACTCACTCGGACAATTGATGTTTTCATTGATTTGAAGAAACAGTTTGATCCGCGCTCCGCAGAAGATTTGAAGGATAATTTACATCATTTATTGATTGAAAAATCTCCGGATACGTATAATTATCGAATTTTCATAAACAATAATAAGGATTCCAAATGAATGCACTGATTGTCAAATTATTAGTATCTTACATGATCATGCCGTTACTGGCGGTTATCTTTACATTTGCGGCTTACTTAATCGCTAAAAAGAACAAATTGTTTTCCAATAAAAAAGCGATATTCTATGTCTTGCTTGTAGGTTTAGCGTTAAGTATTCCCGGACTTCTCGGCTTCCTGGATTATGAATTTATGCCTTATTTTTACTTGGTGCTTTTCATTATTTATCCGGTAGTCGGATGGTTTAATATCCAATGGGCCGGAAGTATGATTCCCAGCCTGAAAAATGAGAAAAAACCCTATATGCTGGAGTTTATGATCTATTTTGTAATCATGTTCATCGGCGCCGCGTTTTTTTCATTGATTTTCAATCTCTGTAATGAATTGCAGTACGGACTGTGGGCTTGTACCTGCGTGTTCCCGTTTGTCTTTCCTTCGCTGTTTTATGAAACGTACAAAAAATACATGGAAATTCCCTTGGAAGTACACAAAATATGGAAATTCTCGCAAAGCACCGATTTGTCCCATTTTGAATACATGGATTACAACAAATTGATGGTCTTGGAATTGGAATTTGTCAAACAATTAAGTGATGAAACACCGACCAAAGTCAAGGCGAAAGCGCCCGACAATATACCGTTCGGTATTTGGTTTCAGAAATTTTTGCTCGACTATAACCTCAAATTTCCGACGACGCCTGTTGCATTAAGAAATGGGGAAGGCGATTTCGGATGGATTTTTTACATAAAACGTTCTTTCTTTTTGCCTCGCAAATATGTAGATTTTGATTTGACAATTCCTGAAAACAGGATCAAGGAAAACCATACGATTGTCGTGAAACGGGTCACCGAAAAAGACAATACGGATACAGACAATACGGAAACCAATAAAGAAAACAAACATTTTAATATTATCTAAAAACAATAAAATATGCTTTCGCTCATACAAAAACGTTTAGTAAACTGGGTGGATGGGATGAAAATCTCCAAAAACCACCTCCTGCAAACAGAAGACTATTTGATAGACGTGACCAGAGACATCGCCAGTATGCGTCTGACGGATAACAATTACGGTTTGTTACCTCCTTACAAGGGGGAACCTTTGTCCAGTGATTTTGAAATTATCAACCGGATAGCCAATCACGTCGAAATCAATTTGAAGAAGTGCAATGCCATTACGGCAGGCGGATGCCGGATTCACATCAATCCGAGCGACCACTCCGGCTATTTGCACATGGATTATTCCTTCGATTCCGATACCGACCGGAAACAGGAAGACGAACAGTTGGCCTGGGATGTAATCCTTGTCGTCAAACCTTTTGAACGAGTTCCCGCCGGCATACCGGATCCTGAAGAAACGCCGCCGCGCCATCCCGACGCCTTGCAAGCATACAACCTGTTTATCAAGCCTTCCGGTGAAATCAATGCCGGAGCATTCGGAATGCACCACTTAACGATCGGCCGAATTGCCAAAAAAGGTGACCGCTACGAAGTGGATTCCACCTATATTCCGCCTTGTACTTCGATGAGCAGTCATCCCGATCTGAAAGGTTTTTACGAAAAATTCGGCCAATATCTCAACGATATTGAAACTTCTTCTTTGAGAATCGTTCAAAAAATTCACGACCAGGAAAATACTTCCGATATTGCTCAAAATATCAGTTTGGTCTGTGAAAATTTGCTCAACTACATTGCAACCGTTTACTTCAATTTCAAGAACAACGGCCGTTTTTATACACCGTTGGAAATCATCAATATTTTTTCTTCCTTAGCCCACACTTGTTTCTCCGCTATCCAATACATGTCGAAAAAACAAAGGGAAAAAATGTTGCAGTATTTTTACGAATGGAACGATATAGCCGTGACGCCGGGTAATTTTACCGAATCGCTCACCGGTATGATTGAAATGACTTACAATCATCATGACATCCGCTTTTTGATGAATAAGACGGAAGAATTTATGTCCGTTTTCGCCGGCTTGTGGATTAAACTCAGTACGCTTGAGTACATCGGACAAAACAGGGAAAACATTGTTGTCGCCGAGAAAAAACAAAAACAAATTATAACTCCACAGTCCGGATGGACGATTTTGGATTAATTCAATGGATAAAGAAAAGAAAAACATACTCGATTGGGAAGGTATCGATAAAATCAATGTCCTTGAAACGGATTTCCGGGCGGAAATCCTCGCGGCCGGATTGATAGAAGATGGTTATAATCCCGATAAAATCCACATTATCCGGCAGGGCGGGGCAAGAAGGGGTTTTTCCAAAGACATTGAAGAAATCAACCTGCGCTTCTCTGAATACGATTTGGAAGATTATCTGGAAATCCAAACCAACAAAGACGGCATTTACGATATTCTTCCCGAAGGGATTTTTCACCAATCCGTCCGGAAAAAATTGAATCAGGACAAAGAAGAAGTGATCGACGAAATCAAGCGGCACCGTTTGGAAGAATTTTACGCCCGCAAGTTTTTCCAACTTTTTGAAGTAGAGTCCGATTACGCTCTTACTTTAGCCTATTTGTACGAAATACAATACGATAAAAAAATAAGCAACAGCAATTACACCGACATTTTTATTGTTTATTGGCCGGTTTTGAAATTGCTGAAACCCGAACAGCGGGTACTTTTCATGCACACCATACCCTACCTGCATCAAATCCGCAATAATCACGATGAAATCGAAAAAAACATGTCCATCCTCCTGGAAGTTCCGGTAAAAATTGAAAACATCAAACTTCCCGCCAAGAATGCCGACAGTTTTTTCGAGTCGAACTTAAACAAAAGTTGCTTAGGAATGGATTTGGTTTTAGGAAAAACGTTTGATGACGGTCAATACGATCTGAAAGTTACCATCGGTCCCATTTCGGCGAAAAAGATGGAATATTTTCTGGAAACATCCGTTGGGAATACCATTTTGGATTTCCTGTGCGACCTGTTTTTTCCCGGCGATGCCTTTGTTGTCAAAGACTTCAAGGTGTTTCCGGAGGATGCGGCGTTTGTGCTTTCCTATGGGGAGACTAATACTTTCTTGGGGATAAATACGTTTATTTAATCTGTTTTTTCCTGCAAGCGCTAAAAAACAGGAATAATACAAAAACGGCAAAAAGAATTTTCTTCATTTTTTACTGTTTTGCCGTTGCAGTCTAAAAACAACAGGTAAATTAAAATACATATTTACCGGTTGTCCGTTTTGTCGACCGGGTATCCATTTGGGCATCAATTTTACTACCCTAACAGCTTCTTTATCCAACAAAGGATCAAGCCTTTTCAGCACTTCAATATCCGTAATCGAACCGTCTGCCGCCACCATAAATTTCAAAATGACTCTTCCTTCTATTCCTCGTCGAATGGCTTTGAGCGGATAAATGATGTTTTGAGCAAGAAAAACAAACAAAGCTTTATCGCCTCCCGGAAATTGAGGCATCATTTCTACATGTTCAAATATTCGTTTTTCCGTTATTTCCTCTTGTATTATTATTTTGTGGGCACTTATATCCGCCATCTCGTAACCTGCGGCATAATCAGATACCCCTTCCGGCATCGGAAGCGGTTGTTTCACGGTTATCAATTCCCCGTCTTTCATCACTATTTGTTCGTCAATGGCAATAAAAGAAGTATAATTGGTCATCAAATTATATTTCAATCCAAGTTCTGTAATCTTTTTCACCGCTTCGTCGTTTGCTTGCGAATCGCTGTAAGAATAACCGTTAGACCTCATATAATCCAGATATTTGATTCGTTCGCGCGCCCACAAATAGCGAAGGGCGGAATAAGCAGGATTGGGCGGAATCGCCGACAGGTAGAAAGACTGCTTATAGGCTTTCCGACCGGTTTTTCCGGATAAAGTTACAGCGCCGGCGGGTGTACCTTTATATTTACCGAAAATGATAATAGGACGTTCGGCAAGCATATCGGGCACGGAAGACGGTTCAACATCGTATGTCTTGAAAGAACCAAAATTCGCTTTTATCTGCGTCAGAACAGGCGTATTGATGTAATTCCGGAATCGTTCGGCTTGTTTTTCAGCGTCTTCCCGTTCCGTAATAATCATCGGTTCACCGTTTCCCATAAATGCCATTCCTTCAATCAGATAACGATTGACGGTACTGCCAATGCCGAAACTGAAAAAGTTGGTATTCCCGCTGTTTTTACGAATCAGCTCAAAAGCTTCTTTTTCCACATCCACATAACCATCGGTTACGACAACAAAAGTACGGGACAAATCGGGATCGGGACGGGGAATGGCATACGCCGTTTCCAAAGCCTGCAAGAGTTCGGTACCGCCTCCGCCTTGTTGACTGTCAATAAACCGGACTGCCCAGTCGATATTTTCCGGGTTGGCATTCAGTGAATTACTATTCAGCAAACCGGTAGTTCCGGAAAAGAGCAGCACATTGAATTTATCATCCGGATTCAAATTGAGAATCAGATTGCGCAACAATTTTTTCGAAATATCCAAAGGAAATCCGTGCATGGAACCGGAAACATCGACAATAAAAATGTATTCGCGCGCGGGAATATTTTCTTTCAACACTTTCTTAGGCGGTTGCACCATCATCAGGAAGAAATTTTCGTCTTCGCCTTGATACAACATCATTCCGGATTCTATCTTGTTGCCTTGCAAGGAGTAATTGACAACCACATCCCGGTTGCCGCCTTTAATTTCTGCCGGGTCTAACTTCGCAACGGCCTGATTCAGCTCGGGATGAGAAATAAGCATTTTATGCGTATGGCAAGTTACATCCTGAACAGGAATTCCCGCATTGATATTCAGTTCGAAATCAAAATCATAAGCGGGCATTTCGCCGGCTTTGGTATAAGGCGTGGAAACAAATTCATCCGCCAAACTTGCTTCCTTGTTGTTTTTCTTTGAATAACGCGGTCCCGCCACAGTCGGATATACAAAGGAATACTGTCCTTTTTCGGGAACCAACAATTCGGTATATTTCAGTTCCACCACAATCGTATCGTTTACAGCAATGTTTGAAACGTTCATCGTAAACACATTCGGACGGCTCTGCTCCAACAGGGAAGCCCGTTTGCCTTCCGATTTGGCTTTTTCGTAATCCTTTCTCGCTTTTTCTTTCTCTTCGATTTTAGCGGTAATAATACGTGTTCCGATAGTCATTTTCATGCCATACACAGCCGCTTTCGTGGACATTGGAAACGTATAAATCGCTTCCAGTGTATTTTTACCTGAATTTACATACGTTTGTTTAATCGTAACATCCGCAATGACGCCGGCAATACCGGCTTTCACGGAAGTTTCTTTCAATGGTAAATTATCTACATCCGGATTTTCACTCAACACTACAAAATAGGGAGATAAGGTCTTATCTTCCGTATTTTCCTGATTTTTAGCCGGTAAGATGCTGGCTACCATCATCAGACATACAAACACAAACATCTTGCTTTCCATAGGTACATAATTTGTTCTCTATATAGAATTACTTCACTCGCTCGACGAAAATTCAATTATGCAAACATACTTCAAAAAAATGACTTGCGCAAACAAAAGTATATACGGCCTAGGGCAAACGCATCTTAATTTATTAGGATTTTCAATAAATAATCATTATTCCATCCAGCATCAAGTCTTTTCCCTTTCACACTTCTCTTTTTCGATTGTTCATGTTTGATTAGATTAAGCGCAATACGACAAAGCGTGGAAAAATTTTGAGCTGCATAGCCCTCTCTTTTCCGGCTATCATCTTCATTGAATGAAACATCTAATTGCCAATGCAAATTATTTTCAATACCCCAGTGCGAGCGGACACCGCCTCGGCATTCTCTTCCAAGCATCTCTGATTGCCTTTGACGGCTAAAAGGTAATCGGCTACTTTTTCTATTATCCTGGCGGCAATCTCCCGCTGACAGCCCATCGCATCTATGGTGACGAGGCATCCTTTGACAACTAAAACATCCAACAACTTCGGTATAGCCGTGATTTCATTCGACTTTTCATCAACCTTGACCTGTCCTAAACTCAACTGGTTGGCTTTGGACCATGCACTGACAATATGAATCGCTCGTGAAGCGTTCGATACTTTAGTATTTAAATTTGTTAAATTTAGATGCGTTTGCCCTGACAATCCAAGTGGTGCTGTTCCTTTTACGCTTTTAGTATATCCGGATAAAACGGTGGAAATAATTGATGTTAGACTAAAAGAAGATAAGGATAAATTGTATTCATTGTGTGGTAAATTTTATTAACATTTATTTTTCAATCCCCTTGTTTTTCATTTTTATCTACCGGCACCACTATTTTCAGTGATTCCCCATCGCGGATAATATCCAATACCAATGTATCCTTCTTATAAAATTCGCGGCTTTCTTCATAAGTTATATCTTTGAAAAGTTTGTCATTTATTGCTATTATCTCATCTCCTTCCTGCAAACCCGCTGTTTTGTAATAATTGTCTTTATAGTCCGCTATCTTCGTCACAATATATTTCCCTTCTGAATTCTTGGGTGCAGAATAATGAAAACGGCGCCCTAAAGGATTAACTATCCGCTGAAAGTTTTTTATCGGTTGCAAGCCTATTTGCCAATTCTTTCTGTCAATAAACACATTGAAACGTTTGAGGAAGTTTTGTCCGATAAGATATCCGCGAACAGCGCATAGTTTGTTTTTGTAACATCAACTGTTATTAATTCATCGGTTGATTGTTTGTTGCCTCCTCCGCATCCTGCCATAACAAGCAGAATAATTGCCAAAATTGAATTTGTTTTTTTTATTCGTATATCATCTAAGTTGCTCAGTACAAGCATATCAACAATTTTCTCCAAGTTCTGTTCTATCTTTGTTCCATTAACCACTAACCACTAACCACTATTTCTTGTGCTTTATCAACATAATCACCGGATTTGAATCTTCGTTCAATGTTGCGGCGATTTCTTTCAGTTTACCGTCCTCGTAATCCGCAATAAGCCGGTCGGTTTCCAACGGAATGTATTCCACATCCATAAAGTCCTGAAGAATAAGTTCCTTCTTTGGATAATTTGCTGTAACATCAACTCTAATGAAGTCATCGTTTGGGTTGCCGGATTGCTTACATCCTCCAAATCCTGCTATTACAAACAGAATAATTGGCAAAATTGTATTTAATCTTTTCATAAACTCTTTATTTTTATTGTTATTGTAAAGACTTTTCAATTCAGTACATTCCACCGACAATTTTTCTTCATCCATTGATAGTGCACTTTTGGGTATTCCTTCAAAAAAGTCACGGGTCATTGTGTTTATTCGTTCCATCTTTATGGATAAAACAGGGTAAATTTATGTCTTTTTTACGAACAATGCAAGAAAAAAGCGAAAGTTTTGCAAAAATTATCTCAGTGCAACCATCTATTTGCAGATTCCCTATTTCAGCATATCCTTAAATTTCAAAGTGGTCTCAACGCCAAAAAGAATTTGATGTTCTTCGGAGAATTTTTTGAAGCATAGCAGGGCTTGATTCTTTTTACCCAACCGAACCAAGGTGTTGCATTTCATGCGAATCCCGGTTTCTTCGGTATTGTCTTGCTGCAAAATAATATCCGAAATACGCAACAACAACGGTAAGTCGTTCTGCAATCCGGGCAAATTCACAATTTCGAGCAGAAATTCAATGATCAGGTCGGAGTACTGGCTTTTGTATTCGTCGAGCCATTCCGCTTCGTAGTGAGGCAATAATTTCCCTTTTTGTGCAATATCAAGGATACTGTTCAACAAGGAAAAATCAAACTCCGGGTTCTCATTAAACTGCTTAATCAGCGACAATACCCGCTCGTAATCGCAATAGACTTCTTTGAAATCAGAAATAACCCAATAACCTTCCTGCTTGAAAATCTTCAGGTTTCCTACATTTTTCAATATCACTCTGAGGCGGTTGATATATACGTTGCGGTTATTCCGGGCGCTGTCGTAATCTTTATCCGGCCAAAGAAGATCGTGGAGCATCTGGGATGTAACCCCTCCTCTCTTTTTTACTGTTGCAAACAGAACCATCAGAAAAATCTGTTTAGCGGTTGGCGTCAGGTTATTCGACAGGTTATTGCCGTCGGAATCCAATATCTTAAAATCACCCAATATGTTAATGGATGGCGCTATTTCCTTTTCTTTCGGAAGTTTAGGCAGTTTTGAAATAACAGGAGCGGGCAAATCTTCGTCCGACAATCCGGATTGCCGTTTTTTCAATCTGTTTTTCAGAATAAAGAACAAACCGGTTAGAACGGCCAACGCGGCAAGCGGCAGTATCAATTTCCGGTTGACCGGTTCTGATTTTTCAATCTGCAAAACCTCTTCCCTGCTTAACGGAGGAAAAGCGATGGAATAAATGCCTATTTCGGTTTTATTGTCTTTTATCCAAGACGTTACGGCTATTAACTCCGACCGGTTGTCGGGAAAATACAAATCGCAATAGGATTCCACATCATTGAAAAAATAAGGAATGGAATCGCCATAGACCTTCAATTCCGGCTTGCTTATCGAATACTCGTGCAACAAAAGAGCCGACTCGTATTTCTTGTTGGCGTATGCCAAGGCATAGAAAGAATTGTTTTTTTCGTTATATACCAACGAATTACCGGTTGTATAATTGTCTTTTACGGATTCGATGTTCCACAGTTTTGAGACTTTACCCGTATAAGCGTTAATTGCATATAAATCGTAGTAATTATGCGGCGATTCGTACTGATCGCCGGTAGCATTGCCGTAACCTCCGAACAGCAACAGGACGGAATCTTTCATCAAGCCCATGCTTGCCAGATAGCGCGGCGAAATGTCAAGCGAAAGATCGTTTTTCTCCCAGGCATTTTCTCTCGCGTTATGTTTTTGCAGCAAAGCGGAATACTTATGATAACCGTAACCTCCGACAGCAACCAGCATACTGTCGCCGGGGAAGTAGCGCTTGTTGTTGTGCCAGAAACGAGGATCAACAAATCTATCGCTGTTATTGGTCCATGTTTTGGTTTCAAAATCAAAATAATTCAAATCGTTATTAAAAAAGTTATAAGAAATCAAACGGGATTTTTTTTCATCATACACCAACTGATTACAATTTTCATTAAACGGAATGCCGGAGACATAATCTACCGAATCCGAGGTTTGAGCCGGTATATCGTAGATGATAAGCTGCCGTTTCCCGACGATAAAAAACCGGTTGGATTGCTTATCGTAAGCCATTTTCAAGGAAATTTCCGGCAGGGAAAAAGCCGTTTTTTTCTGCCAGGTTACATGGCTGTCTATTTCCCAAACGGGATTCGTGACAATGGCTTTGGCATTTTCACAACTGTCGTAAACACAATCATTTCCATGTTTTAACAATTCCCAGTTTCTAACCAAAACACCCTTTTCGTTGTGAATCCGGATGTTTTTGATGGACATAGGAGGAATATCGGTGGTAGAAAATTTTGCGTCTAAGTTTCCGCCAAAGTAAATCCGGAATTTATTTAATTTAGTAACCGGATAATCAACGACTTTACTTATATCGTTGAATGAAAAGGCAATCTCGTTTTCTTTCAGGTTACAATCAATTTTGATTTTCATCCATTGCCCGAAATCGAAACCCGGTATTTCATTTGTATTGAATTGGGCTACCGTCTTATTTCCGATAATTAACAAAAAATTCGAGAATGTTCTGACATCGGACAGAAAATCAATATTCAAACTGTCATTTCCTATGATGCGGAAAATATGCCCGAAATTTTCTCCTTGCGGGCTTAGGTTGAAATCAAATTCCATAGAAAATCCCTTGGAAAATTTGAGCGGTTCATCGGGTGTCAGATTCAAGGACGTTCTTTTGTCTTTATCAACCTCAAATGAACGAAACCGCAGCCCGGTTCCCGGAACGGTATCGGCGAATGCAGAAAAATACAACCCGAACAATAAAACAAAATACAACCCTCTTTTTATCATCTTTGCATGGAATTACTTTTTGAAAGGCTTTTCCTTGCAAAGTTAAATAAAAAACCTCAGTTTTCCAAGCGCATGAATGGGGCTAAATCTTTTTTTGAGGTGCTATTTTCGGCAATCCGTAGGATTGCATCGCTCGGTAGAAATTGATATATCCTTGTCTCCCCTGCATTCCGTAGGAATGCAACCTGCTATATGGCAGATGGTTACAATCATACAGATTGCAGATAGAAGGAGGTTTCAATGCATTTCTACCGAGCGATACATTCCTAACGGAATGTTAAATGTGGCAATACCGAAAATAGCACCTCAAAAAAAGATTTAGCCGAAAATGGAAAACAGGGCAAACATTTTAATTCGTGTTAAAATTTGCTCTCGTTAGAGAGCGAACCTAACTAAAGGGAATAATATACTTATTTACACTAAGGATTAGTGGTTATAAATATCATTAAATTTTGCTTCAATAAAAATGACATGAAAAATGTCTTTATTTTGGATACCAAGGAATGGTCTATTATCTCCATTGGCTCTAAATACTGTTAAATGTGTTACGTCTGGTGTCATAATAGAAGGATAATCTTTTGGTTTTAGTTTATTTATAGGTATTTGCTCAGTTCCAAAACCATGTTTTGGTGCCTTTCTTATTTCTTCCCATCCCAAATCGGATAATTTTTGTAACCTAAGTAAAAAGTTCACAAAAAAATCCGCATCTGTAGAACCTTTTATGGATATTTCCCGTAAATATTTGAAGCAAAATATAGGGTAATTAAGAGTATCTATCTTATTTTTGTTGATTTTTTTTTCTCTTTGTATATCTTTTATTAGCGGTTTACCTCTTTTATTACCCATATTTTCTTATTTCAGTTTTTTCTTAAAAAAATTCATCATTTTATCTTTACTTATTTCATTTCCTACTCCAATAGAAGTTTCTTTCCAAGGACTTTCGGAATGGGTAAGATTCATTAATCCAATAGCTGAAAACTCTCCATAAACCCTCATAACCTCATTAAATAAAGCTTCTTCTCTTTTAGAGCTTAAAATGATTACATCACCTTCATAATTTAATCCATTTGAACCTTCTGTTTTGTATTTTTCATAAATAGAGGGGACAACAGGGCCATACATCCATGCTTCTATATTTTCTTCAAACAGGGGTTTTCCAGAAAAATATGCTAAATGAAATCCTTGTTGATAGTAGAGCAATTTCTGTAACTTCATGTTGGAGACAAGTTCTCCCGCATCATTATCAGAAGCTATTTTGATAATTTTGTTTGCTATATCTAATACTTTATATGCCATAAGATTACATTGTAAATAATTCTTAGTTTTACAAATGTACGCATTTATTTATTAATAGCCAAATTTTTTCAGGGTTGTATTATGAAATTGAGTGTAAATAAGTATATCATTACCTTTTTTTATCAATAAATATTTCTTCCCAAACCGTTTAGTTGCAACAAATTATCTCTGATTTCCATATTTTTCGACCCATCCATCAAAACATCCAGTCCGATTCCATTCAGGTCGTTTCCTTCAACCAAGTTGCCGGTTATGCTAATGTGTTCACATTCTGTGCACCGGATACCCGACAGGGCATTTCGGGCAGCTTCATTTTCCACGACGGAAATATTGCGGCAAAAAGTCATGTCAATACCGCTTCCCCAAGGCGAGGTATCAAAGCGGCTGTTCCTGATTTCTCCGTCCGAAACATGTGTCAGCAGCAGGTTGTGATGGAAACCGGCGCCCGGTACAATGCTTGCCCCGTTGTCGCTGAAATCGCAGTTGATGACTTTCACTCCACTCGCTCCTTTGACCGACACTCCGCTTTTGGTACAGTTTTGAACCGTCAGGTTTTCGAAACGGATATTTTTCATTTCTCCGTCTTTATCGGCGGAAAACAGGATGCCTTCACGGCTTGGAGCGCTCATGTAGGAGCGGTTTCTGCGGTCGTGGTTCGGGTCGTCGTTTGTTTTCACGCTGACGGCGCCTTCAATCAGGAGGTCGCGAACGACAACATCATGCAAGTCCTTGTCAATATTGATGATGGTTGCCATCCTTTGTTCGGGACTCAGAAAAAGAATGGTTTCCTTGCCCTTGCCTGCAAGCGTAACTCCACTTTTCATTTTCAAAGGCTCTTTCAAGGTGTGAACGCCTTTTTCAAGCACTACGAATTTGTTTTTATCAATCGCTTCCTGAATGGATTCTCCCGGACGAACAAGGATTGCTCCTTCGGAAGAAGTTAATGTAGAGACAGTTAATGCTCCTGTTTCCATGGGGGATTTTGCTTTGGGATCGGGTTGAACGCTTTGTTTGACCGCCGTTGGAATATAGTTTAAGGGAGCGCGCAAAGCCGTCAGCAGTGCAACCGATGATTTCGGGCGGGTATGTTTTTCGATAGCCGCCTTTGTATAAGGCAATTCTATTCCCTTGACCGTTTGATAATGGTTAAAAATGGATTCGTAAATATCCCTAAAGCGGTCTTTCTCCCTTTCGGACAGCACGCCAAAAACCGGAATTTCCCCGCCAAGCAAGTATTTTGTTGTATATTCAAATCCCAAAGCCAGACGGTCGCCGGCAACGCGGTACAAGTCAATTCCTTGTGTACATGCTACTTGAGCCGCTTTGGCAAATTCGCCGATTCCGAGTTGTACATGTCCCCAGTCGCGGGTGGTTTCCTGACATTGACCGTTGGGATAAATGTATTTCGTAATGCCGGAATTGCCGGTTCCATGGTAAAACCGTTCCAGTCCGCGGTTGAATATTTCCGGATTATCGGTATAAACGCCGATACACAACATTGTATGGATAATCGAAGCGTCCCAGTTTCCGTTGGCTTCCGTAAAGAAATCCTTGATAGTCGGATAAAAAACGGTCAATACAAGACGTTCAAATTGTTCCCTGTCTTTTTCCGCCCATCCCGAATCCGTATGCTTGAGAATTTCCGCAGCATTCAGAAACGGCGGGGCGAACAATCCGACGTTCAGTTTGGCATTGTTGGCGTCGAAATCCCATAAACGGTACGACCAGGCGTTCAAAATCTCGATTGCCTTGTCGGCATACCGTTTATCTTCCGTGATATACCACATCAAGGCGTGGTTGTAAGCGGCGTCGGAGCTTCGTTCGTACTCTCGACCGCCAATGCTGTTGGCTCCATAAGGCCCGACGGAAATATGGGTAAACGGAACCGGTTTGAAATCAAGGGAAGCTGCTTTTTTTAGATTTTCGAAAGCTGTTTTCCAAGGTTCTTTTCCCGCTTGCACCTGCTGTTTCATATAGGCCAAGTCTTCGCCGGTTTGCGACATTCCGGGATGCACAAAGGGCTTTGCGGCAAGGGTTTCATCTCCTCCATCGCGGGGCCGGAGAATGGGTTCTTTTCCGTACTTGTAATTCGGGTTTTTTCCCATCGTGAATTTCAAAACGCTTCCGTTCAGAATATCTTTGTGAGAAATGAAGGTAAAAGGATAATTTTTCCCGTTTAATTCAACTGATTGAATATAAATGTTTTCCGAAGAATTATTTACGGTTTCAACCGTAAATTCCTTTCCGTTTTCGAGGTGAATAACCGCCTTGTCGAAAAGCGGACTGCCGAAAACATAGTCGCCCGAAGCGGTCAGTACCGGATAAAAACCCAGTGAAGAAAGGACATACCATGCCGACATTTGCCCGCAGTCTTCATTTCCGATAATCCCGTCCGGTTGGTCGTGATAAAATTCCTTCATGATTTTGCGTGCCAAACGAGCCGTTTTCCATTGCTGGCCGGCGTAAGCGTACATGTAAGCAATGTGGTGGCTGGGTTCGTTGCCATGAGCGTACTGCCCAATCAGCCCTGTCAAGTCAATCAGCACATCGGGGTCGTTGGGGTCGAAATCAAGCGAAAAGAATTGGTCTAAACGGTCGATGAAAGCGGCTTCTCCGCCCAACAGTTCAATCAATCCGTTCACATCCTGAGGGACAAGCCATAGGTATTGCCAAGCGTTTCCTTCCGCATAATCGGTGGCATAAGGACGTTTCGATTTGAGCGGGTCAAAAACAGGATTCCATGAGCCGTCAGCCATTTTCCCACGGGGAAATCCGGATTCCTTATCGTAGTATAACTTATAATTCTCCGCTCTCTTCTTGAAATATTCATAATCGGCTGTTTTTCCTAATTTTTTAGCCATCAAAGCGATACAAGCGTCGCCGATTGCATATTCCAAGGCGCTTGCCACAGGTCGGTTTTTCATTACATCGGAAGGAATGGGTTTTAAATCCCGCACATAATCCAATCCTCTCAAATCGCTCATTGCCGTGATTTTCAAAGCGTTATACGCTTTTTCCGCATCAAAACCCTTGATTCCTTTTATACAGGCTTCGGCAATCACCTGAAAACTGCTTATTCCTACCATTGTGCCTGTATCATAGCTTCTCAAATGCCAGATAGGAAGCGCGCCCGTTTGGTCGAAAATCGCCAGCATACTGTTGACAAAATCGCTCACCTTATCGGGATTCGTGAGCGTAAACAGCGGATGAGCCGCGCGATAAGTATCCCAAAGCGAGAAAATCGTATAATTATCAAAAGAGGCATTCTTATAAACTTTCCAGTCGGAACCCATATAGTCGCCATTATGGTCGTTAAACAGCGAAGGATGCGTCATGGCGTGATACAGGGAGGTATAAAAAATACGCTTGTCGGCTTCATTCTTTGTTTCAATTTCAATTTTAGCCAATTCCTTTTCCCATAAGTCAAGCGCGCGGTTTTTGACTTTATCGAAATCCCAATCGGGAATTTCGGCTTTGATGTTTGCAAGCGCATTTTCGGCGCTGACCGGCGAAATGCCGACTTTCAGCAATACTTTTTCCGGTGATTTTTTGAAGGAAATCAATCCTTTCAATGAGGCGCCGGTTGCTTTTTTCCCTGCAATCAATGTTGTATTGTCATAAATGGCAAAATCGGTAACGGGGACTGATGATTTTATCGCAAAAAACACTTTTTGTTTTTTCGCCCAGCCTTCCGAACTGCGGTAGCCTTTCAGGGTATATTTATCGACTATTTCAAGATAAGTATCTGTCGATTTGTCGTTCAAACCTTCTTTTAAGTCAATGATGATGCGGGCGTTTTCGCCTTGCGGAAAAGTATATTGATGAAATCCGACACGCTCGCTTGCCGTGAGTTGTACGTCAATATTGTAATCATCCAATTTTACACTGTAATAGCCCGGTTTTGCCATTTCATTTTTATGTGAAAATTTAGAAGCGTAACCGCTGTAACGTTCGATTTCCTTGCCTTTGTCCAATTTCACATCGCCCATATACGGCATAATCAACACATCGCCCAAATCGCCGATACCTGTTCCGCTGAGATGCAGTTGCGGAAATCCGATGATTACACTGTCCCGGTAATTATATCCCGAACACCAATCCCAACCTTTGAAAAAATTGGAAGGACCAACTTGCACTGCCCCAAAAGGAACATGGGCGCCGACAAAAACATGACCGTGTCCACCTGAGCCGATGAAGGGGTCAACGTAACCGGTAACTTTCCGGGTTTGAGCCGAGAGGCCGGACAAAACCGAAATGAAGCATAGAATGTTTATAATTATTTGTTTCATCTGTATATAATTTGTTTATTGTTTCATTTCGAATAGCTTATGTTTAAGACTAAAAATTTGATTTCAATTCCATCACTTGCACCATTTGAGGAAGTATATCCGCTTTTCCTTCATTATCAATCTGGTCGACATTCTGTACAAAAATGTGTAACAAGCCTTTATCTCTCCATAATTCGGTATCAAAAGCAGGTTCCCACATTCCGACCGGGAAACCGGTCAAATCGGACACCTGCCACCGGTTCTTTTTAACATCTTTGCAAGTCGCGATAGAAACCTTGTTTTCTCTTTCTTCATCTCTGAAAATAAGGGAAATTTGTTTATTATCCGCAATGATCTGAGGTCTGGAAATCGGAAGACGTTTCGTTCCGGCGCCTCTCAATGTGAATGATAAATCCCGGAAATTTAAATTCAAATCGACCCACTTTTTTCCATCATGGTAAACCACATGATATTGGGGAGCATCGGAATCCGGAGTTCTCCAATAATTTGCGATGTAAGGTCTTCCGTCTCTATCTGCAGTCATGGCTGTTTGGTTCGCCAATTCGGAAGACTGAGGTATTTTGCATGCATATTCCGCAGTAGATGCTGAAATCGGCAGCGTATATTTTTCTCCTTTGGAATTTTCCCATGTTTTTCCTCCATCGCGGGACCGGGCATAGCATAAATCGTGATTTGTCTCGACAGCTGAAGTTTCCCTCCATACCCACGACAAGTGTATGGTTCCTTTTTTATCCACGCAAGCTTGCCAGTAAGCATTCCGCTGATTTTCTCCGTCGATCAGGTTTTTGTGGAGTTGTGTCCATGTTTGAGTCTTGTAATCGTAATAATTCAGCAAGAGATTTCCCTTGCCTGATTGTCCGTCACGATAGAAAAAAAGCATATTCCCATCAGGCATTTTATAAAATTCGGGATAGGTCACTTTTGTTTCCAGACTTCCCGTCATGAATTGTTTTTCCCCGAGTTCCAAGGAGAAAGGTTCTTTGCTTTTTGCATAATTCAAGGCTTGTGCATGATGATCCCAGGATACATGAAGATATCCGTCTCCGTCTGCCATAATGCTTATGCAATTATGGGCGTCGTTGATGTTTCCTTTATAAAGCGTTCGTTGAATAGTCCATTCGGAACTTCCTAATTTTCGTTTTCCCAATGTGACAAACCCTTCCGTATCGTAATAAGAAATAAATTGAATATCTTTACAGGTGACTATTGCGTTTTTCCTGAAAATAACTGCATTAATGGAATTGTTTGACCATCCTTTAGCGACAGGAATCAATCCCGATACTTGATTATCATCAATCAGCATGCTTTCCCAGTTCCCTGAAAAATAAGATTTGTTTAATTGTTCCAACATTTTTTTATCCTGTTTTCTGAGAAATAAATATTCCAAATCTTTATAAAGGTAATATTGCAACCAATATCCTTTGTGATATTTTTCCCGGATAGAAGAGGCTTGTTTCAATTTGGCATACCAATTTGTCGGAGAGTTGTATTTTTCCGCAACTTTTATAGCCGTCTGAGTGTTTTCCCAAATATTATCCGACATTTTTTTCATCAGATCCGTAAAATTTTTATATTTGAAAGAAGAAATGTCAATCAAATCGCAACGATCATCAATACCTAAGGCTTTCAGGTCGATTGCGGTTTCGAATTTGAAATCCCCATCCATGTCGTATTCTATGTAGTCAAAAAAACCGTTGTTGTCTTTGTCGGTATATTTTACGGTTGCATAATTTTTAGGCATACGATCT
>BNTV01000090.1 GCA_025996865.1 Bacteroidia bacterium | reverse complement strand
GACATTGTTGATTTAGGTTACAATTTTCGGATGGATGATATACGGGCTTCAATTGCTGTTGTTCAGTTAAAAAAGTTGCAGGCTGATCTTGAAAAAAGGATTATTGTTCGAAAACGATATGTTGATAATCTGTCCAAAATAAACGGAGTTATAATCCCTTTTGCAGAAAACAAACATTTTGTATCTAACTATATTATGCCTATAGTTTTAAGGGATTCTACTAAAGAAAATAGGGATTCCGTCAGAAATCGGCTTCATGAAAAAGGAATCCAGACAAGTGTACATTACCCAGCTATACATCGTTTTTCTATTTATAAGTCTTTTGCGAAACCTCTTCCTATAACAGAATATGTGGCTGATAATGGGTTAACATTGCCCATGTTTGCTTCGTTGACAAATGAACAGATTGATTTTATAACAGAATCTTTAGATCAAATCATTAATGGTTGATAATACTATAATAATAGTAGGAGCTTTTCATGAGATAATAGAGTTGTGCGAATCACTCACATATAGGATTATTGGAATAATTGACAATAATTTGAGTGGGAGTTTTATGAGTTATCCTATCATTGGGTGCGATTTAGATGCAGCATCTTTATATCCAAAGTATGGAATGTATCCTCTTGTTATAACACCGGATTTACCTAAAATCCGAAAAAAATTAGTCACTTATTATCAATTTATTGGATATTCTTTCGCCACATTAATAAGTAAGAGTGCATATATATCTCCAAGTGTACAATTAGGAGAGGGAATCATTGTTCAAAATGCCGTATATATATCTTCAAATTGCCATATTGGTAATTTTGTTAAACTCAATGTAGGTAGTACAATAATGCATGACGTTGTTGTTAATGAATTTTCGACAATAGCACCAGCCTCTGTTACGTTGGGTTATGTCAAAATCGGTAATGAGTGTTATGTTGGTGCAAATTCGACAATATTGCCTCGAGTAAAAATTGGTAATAAAGTTACTATTGGGGCAGGTGCTGTTGTCACACGAGATATTGAAAATGATCAAATAGTAAAAGGGGTTCCGGCAAAATAATATTTTGTATAAAAAAGGCAAAGACCCAATGAAATATAATTGATGAATGGATAATAAAATAAAAATCGCAAATAGAATCATTCAGTGTGAAGCAACGATTATTCAATGCTTAAAAAAAATGGATGATGAAAAGGTTAAATTATTATTTGTATATAATAAAGAGGATTTTGTTGGAATTTTAACAATTGGAGATATTCAACGTGCAATAATTGCCAATGTTGATCTTAATAGCCCGATAAGCATCGACAATACAAATAAGGTATACGCAACTCCTAATGAAGCGATTGAGCAAATAAAAGAAAAAATGCTTCAAATTAGAAGTGAGTGTATGCCGGTTGTTGATAATGAAGGAAATTTGGTAAATGTGTTTTTCTGGGAGGAGCTTTTTGAGAATAGTCAAAGTATCATCCTTCCTGAAAAAATAAACATCCCTGTGGTCATTATGGCCGGAGGGAAAGGAACAAGATTAAAACCACTAACAAATGTTATACCTAAACCATTATTACCAATAGGTGATAAAACTATTTTAGAAATTATTTTAGATAAATTTACTCAGGCCGGTTGTTCCGAGTTTTATATGTCGGTAAATTACAAATCAGATTTGTTAAAATATTATTTAGAAAATATTCCTCAAAAATATAATATCTCTTACTTTGAAGAGAATGAGCCTTTAGGAACAATCGGCAGTGTTTCTTTGTTAAAAGGTCGAATAACAACCCCGTTTTTTGTTTCAAATTGCGATATATTGATAGAACAAGACTTAGCAGAAATATATAAATATCATATTGAAAATGAAAATGATATAACCATTATTACGGCAATTAAAACGTATCAAATCCCATACGGTGTCATAAAATCAGTTGAAAATGGTATAATATCGGAGCTTACAGAGAAGCCTGATTTAAGTTATATGATCAATACGGGAGTCTATATCCTCCAACCTAATATGATTGATGAAATTCCTGTAGGGCAATTTTTCCATATTACTCACCTAATTGATAAGATAAGAGCTAAAGGTGGTAAGGTTGGCTGTTTTCCCATTAGTGAAAATTCATGGACGGATATTGGCGAATGGAATGAGTACTTAAAATTAATAAAATGACAGAAAAAGAATCATCTATCATTATATTGTTTGAAGTAACACATCAAACTCCACTAATCCAATCTCTCTTAACTAATATGAGGCAGAGAGGTTTAAGTGTGGATGCATGGGATGCTTCGTTATGGAAATATGTTGATAAACAAACCGATAACACAAAAATTTATTTTCGTCATTTATTGCATTTTTTGTTCCGTATTCCTAAAGCAGGCACAGTCATTCGCCGATTTTTGGGTTATTTTGTTCTAAAAAATATTGTTGCAAAATATGATGTTGTAGACATTCATTTTTTTTCTCCTACATATTATCAGTTATTAAATCAACTTATATCTCAAAAGAAAGACTATAAAATTACAGTTTGGGGTTCTGACTATTATCGCGCTTCACACATACAAAAAAACAAACAAAAATATTATTATGAAAATGCCAAAATCATTCATATTGGAACAAGGGAAATGCGAGAAGATTTCTTGAAATATTTGCCTGCTGTATCAAAAAAAATACGCTTGGCAAGGTTTGGTATTTCCCAATTAGGTTACATTGATAATTGTATTAATAATAATAAGACAATACTACCACTGAATTTATCTCAAAATAAAATAATTATAACTTGTGGGTATAATGGGTCAAAAGGACAACAGCATGAATGTATAATAAATGCTATGGCGAATTTAAGAAACGATCAAAAAGACCGAATATTGTTGCTATTTCCTATGACTTATGGAGTCTCCAAAGGCTATATAGAGAAAATCAGAAAACAATTATTACAGAGTAAAATCTCTCATCATATTTTTTCATCCTTTTTGTCTAAAGAAGAGAATGCCGAATTGAGAGTTGTAACAGATATTGTTGTTAATATTCAAGTCACAGATGCCTTATCCGGTTCATTACAGGAACATTTATATGCAGAAAACATATTATTGGTTGGAAATTGGTTACCATATCAAATTTTTGATGAAAATGGCATTTTTTATTTGAAAACGTCAATAGAGAATTTAGGAAATAATATTTCATATTGTATAGATAATTTGGAAATGTTAAAACAGAGAACCAAGGATAATCATATTAAAATAAAGAAATTGTCTTCTTGGGAGAGTATATCATCCTCATGGGTTGATATCTATAATGAATTACTAAGTTAATGAGTTTAAAAGAGAAAGCGATATCCGGAGCTAAATGGACTACTGTTTCTACTATAATAACAGCAATAGTTCAAATGCTTCGATTAATGATTTTAACACGATTCCTTGATAAAGAAGAATTTGGTATCGTTGCAATTATAACTTTCGTTTTAGGATTAACTTATACTTTTTCCGATATAGGCTTCTCCGCTGCAATTATGCATAAAAAGGATATTGAGGTTAAAGAATTTTCCAGCTTATTTTGGATACAGTTTTTAATTTTTTTCGTAATTTATATTATTTTGTCGTGTTTATCTCCTTTGGTTGCTTCTTTTTACAATGAAAAGGCCATAACTTATTTAATGCCTGTTGCCCTGATAGACTTAGTCTTATCCGGTTTTGGAAAATTATATGATACTGTCTTGCAAAAAAGGATGCTATTCAGAGTGATAGCCTTGAGGAATATTATTTCTGCTTTTTGCTCTGTAATCGTAGCGTTTGTTTTGGCATACATGGGCTTCGGTATATACAGTATGATTATTTCCGCACTGTCTCAAACCGTCATAAACAATTTTTGGAATTTCATCTGTGGGCAGCGAGAATATAAGATACAACTATTTTGTTCTGTAAACAAAGTAAAACCGTATTTTAAAATTGGTATTTTCCAAACCGGAACCCAAATCATTGATTATTTTTGTGCCAAACTTGACATCTTGATTATTGGTAAATTTTTAGGGTCTGAAATGTTAGGTGTTTATAGTTTGGCCAAAGAAATAGTTTTAAAATTAGTATTAGTGATTAATTCGATTGTCAATAAGGTAGCTTTACCTGTTTTATCTCACAATAATACCAACAATGATATTTTACGAACCCAATACTGTAAAATGCTCAATCTTTTGTCTTTAATCAATTTTCCGATTAACGTGTTTTTTTGTGTATTCAGCACCCAGATAGTGGTTTTATTTTATGGGCAGAAATATAGCGATGTAGTGCCATTGGTTTCTATATTTGCTTTATATGGGATATTACTCTCAATAGGAAATCTGATAGGAAATATTGCTATTGCTAAAGGACGAACGGATATTTCATTTAGATATGTTATAATTAGGTGCATTGTTTCAACAATAATAATAACAATAACAACATTGTATTCCATTCAATTTGTAGCGTGGGGACAGGTTCTTTTGGCATTGATTATGTTTTTTATCGGTTGGAAAATGCTGTTAAAGAAATTGATTCAATTGTCTATTTTTCGTTATCTAAAACCATTCAGGTCGATTGGATTCATTTCATTGATTATGGTAATATCCTTTTTTGTAATCATTCATTGTAACATTTTTGATATTACCGGTCCTTTTTATCAACTCATTATCTATGGAATTATATTTGTATTGACATACACATTATTGGTATATTTCTTTATGAGAGATGAAGTGTTTATTCTTATAAAAGAATTTAGCAACAATAAAAATGGGAGTATCCAACAAAAAAAATACTCAATGACAAAATAACGTGCATCAGAAAATCAAATTACAAATGAAACGGTTATTATTCTATTTTTTGACTCCAATCATATATATATATATATATATGAAATTCAGTAATTTCTGGGATTTGAAAAGTTATTTACAAAACAATCAACATCGAATTGATTTATGGACAGAGTGGTTATGCAAAATATACTATATAAAATTATCAAAAATGGGTAGTTGGATAGCTCATAACTCGGTTTTTGATGGGCAACCTTGCTTTCCACATGGCATGTTGGGCATATTTGTATCGGGAGGAAGTAAGATTGGAAAAAATGCAGTTATATTTCAGCACGTTACAATTGGTTCTAATACCTTACATGACAGTGATAAATTTGGAAGTCCAGAAATTGGAGACAATGTGTATATTGGTGCCGGAGCTAAAATTATTGGTCTTGTTAAAATTGGAAACAATTGTAGAATTGGGGCTAATGCGATAATATACAAAGATCTACCTGAAAACTCAGTCGCTGTACAATCTCCAACCCGTATTGTACAAAAAGATAATTTAGATAATCGCTTTTTTTCAATGAACAGTAATAAAGAATGGGTCTATTTCAATAACGGAAAATGGGAAAGCGCAGAAACATTAAAAAATAAAAATCAATAACTTTATTATGGCAGGTTTCAATTTATGTATCAATGGCAAATACACTAATAATCAAACAAAAAATGAGAAATATAATTGCGATTCAATCAATAAAATTGATTATTCATGCCATAAGCTTATGGTAAAAAAATTTGAGAAAGATAAAATTTTTGCGGAAAATGATTTGTATTTGATTATTATAGATGGAGTGGTTTTAAATAAGATCGAGTTAGAACGGAAATATATATCTGGTAGTTGGTTTGAAACAGTTGTAAGTATCTATATCTCAAAAGGAGATTGTTTTTTTAGTGAATTTCGAGGTAGTTTTGCGGGTGTTTTATATGATAAAAAGAAAGACAAATGGATCGTATTTTCCGATCATATTGGAACAAAATTTATCTATTATACACATTATAGCAATATATTTTTTTGCTCTTCTATGATTAAAGATGTGTATTTCTTTCTCCAACAAAATAAAATACATTATAATCTAAACATTGAAAATGCCTACCTTCTATTATCCTACGGATATATGCTGGAAGATCGTACTTTATGCAATCAAATCAAAAAAATACGTCCGGGATGTTATCTTATATTTGAAAAAGGGAACCTTTCAGAACATAGATATTATTTGATTGATAATTCTCCTGATAATTCTCTAACGGAAACAGATGCAATTGAATTAATTGATAAAAATTTCAGAGAAGCTGTCACTTTGCAATTTGAAAAAGACATAGAATATGGTTATCATCATTTAGTTGCCCTAAGCGGAGGATTAGATTCGCGTATGACTTCATGGGTTGCTAACGATTTAGGATATACAAAACAACTCAATTTCACATTTTCCCAATCGGATTATATTGATGAAACAGTACCAAAAAAAATTGCACGAGATTTGAAACACGAATGGATTTTTAAAGCACTTGATAATGGACTTTGGCTTTATGAACTTGATAAGATTACAGAAATAACAGGAGGTAATGTGTTGTATTACGGATTAGCTCATGGTTATAGTTTATTGAGGTATTTGAATCCGGATTCAACCGGAATAATACACTCCGGACAAGTAGGGGATGTGGTAGTTGGAACTTTTTTTTCTTCATTAGACCCGAATTTAAAATTTAAGTTAGGGGATGGAGCTTATTCGAAAAGATATTTGAACAGAATGAAAAATATAGAGTTGTCAGATAATTTTCAGAATCAAGAAATATCAAATTTTTACTATAGAGGATTTTCCGGTGCAAATAATGGACAAATATTATCTTTTGAATATTCTGAAACATTCTCTCCGTTTTTTAACATAGATTTCATGCATGCAGCATTAAGCATACCGTTAAAATATCGATTTAATCATTCTATTTATAAAAAATGGATTTTAAATAAATATCCATTGGCAGCGAACTATATTTGGGAAAAAATAGGGACAAAAATTAATGCGCCGATAATTAATATTTGGGGACGAAACATTCCTTACTCTCAACTATGGAAAAGAGTAACAGCAAAATTTTGTGAGCAATTAGGTCACATATCCGACCAATCAATGAATCCTATTGCTTATTATATTAATACCAATAATGAACTTAGAGTTTTTTTTGATGTTTATTTTAAAAATACCATTGAATTGGTAGCGGATAATTCATTAAGAGATGATTTGCTTGAAATACAACAAAAAGGGAGTGCTGTTGAAAAAATTCAAGCGGTTTCTTTATTAAGTGCAATTAACTTATTTAAATTGTAAATAATGTTTATATATATATTTTTTTTTATTATTATTGCGATATTCTGTATAAATCCGAAATTATTTCAGAACAATAAATTGCGCATTTTGTTATTGGTAAGCGTGTGCATATTCCTATGTTTTGGCTATATGACAGGGTCGGATTGGAGAGGATACGAAATACAATATAATGATATACAAACCGGTAATAAAGTTAATGAGTATAAAAATTTAGAATTTGGTTTTATTTTGTATAATATGCTTTTCGTTTCGTTCGGGATAGATTTTTGGATTTTTAATATTATTACAAAATGTTTATGCTTTTGTGTCTTGATACATTTTTTGGGAAAATATACTAATAATAATTATGCGTGGGGGCTTTTGTTTTTTTTCTCTTGGTTGGCATATTGGGATTATATAGATTTCCCAATGCGAAATATGATAAGTGCTTCGATTTTTATTTGTTCTTATCCTTGTATTTACGATCGAAAATTGCTTAAATTTTTACTTTATGTGTTTTTTGCGAGTATATTTCATACGTCAGCGCTACTCCTTTTATTTGTGTATTTTTTTATTAATATTGATTTAACAAGAAAAAAAGTATATATTTCATTGGCAATGATATTCATTTTTTTTGTTGTATTGCAAAATTTTTCTAAATCTTTTTTAGCGAATTTGGAAATATTGACAAAGTTATTTTCAAATAGAGGAATAGGATATTTAGATACCGAAAGCGAAATGTTTAAAGGAAATTTATTTTCCTGGGGGGCATTGGCACGTGTGTTTTTGTTCATTCTTATATTTGAACAAGGGAAACAAATAATTGAAGCAAATAAATACGGAAAATTCATTCTATCAATGTCTTTCTTGTATATGGTTACATACTTTTTAGGAATGGGTATTCCTGTATTAAATCGACTATCATTATTTTTATCTGTGTCATATTGTGCTTGTTTGTCTTTATTGCCATACACATTCTTGAAAAAATTCCGACTGCCATTATACATTTTTGTGTTTGCTTCATCTTTTATGATATTATCCAAAGCTATTACCGGTTCATATAAGTTTATACCTTATTCTAATTATATTCCTTATGTTATCAAAGGTGAATATCCTGATTTTAACTATCGATCAAATTACAATTACATAAATAGTCCTTATTATGAAAGTAATAGATAATTTATGAAAATAGTACTAATCCATAAAAACAAGTTTCATAAACGTCCGCCTGTTATCAGTGTAGTGGAGAACCTAATTAAGTTAGGGCATACGCCTTGCTTAATCACCTGTGGAATATCGGAGAAATATCACAAAGAATTGACAAATAGAGGCATTGAAGTGTGGATTTTCTCTCAAAAAGACAATAGAAAAGGACTGAATGTTGTCCATAAACTAATAGAGTATTATAAGTTTAGGAAATTTGTTTTCTCTATTATCCGAAAATACATAAAACAAAAGATAAAAATTCTGCTTTGGATTGAAAGTGCATATACAATAGTTGCATTGGGCGAAGCAATCAAAAAATACGATTATATTTTACAAATTCAGGAATTGCACGAAGATTCCAAATTGTACCTGAAAGCCATTGGTAAAGTAATCCATCAAGCAAAAGTTGTGTTTATGCCTGAATATAATCGTACTGTTTTTTATCAAATATGGTTTAAATTGCAACAACGTCCGATTGTATTACCAAACAAACCCTACTTTATTCCATCTGTCACAACGATTGAACAACTCAAAAATAAATATCAAGACAAAATAGATGTTTTTCAAAAGAAAAAAGTAATTTTATATCAAGGGCAAATTTTTCATGAACGTGATTTGACTAATTATATAAAAGCTATTAAAAAATTAGGCGAAGAATATAAATTAGTTTTATTGGGTAAAGATCACTTTGGTACCTTGAAAAAGTATCAAAAAATTGATCCTGAAATAATTCATATTGATTTTATCCCTGCACCGGATTACCTGTTATTTACCAGCTGTGCCTATATTGGGATTGTTACATATGACCCGTATGAATTAAATTCTGCTTATTGTGCACCAAATAAATTATATGAATATGCCGCCTTCTCATTACCTATGTTAGGTAATGATGTTCCGGGATTAAAAAATATTTTTGAACAAAATAGAATTGGAATAATCGTTAATGAAAATGATGAAAGTTCAATTATAAACGGTATTTTAGAAATTTCAAATCATATAAAATATTATAAAGAGCAAGCACAGAAGTTTTTTGATACAGTAGATAATATAACAATAATAAGTAATATCTTAAATAAAATAAATAATGACAATCTCAAGAATAATTAAGCGGAGTTGTTTCTATTTCTTTAAAAAAGCAATAGTATTTGTGAGTTATTTTAATCATCGAATATATATGAAGTTATATATTCCTTTGCTAAAACAACAAGGCATGAAAATAACCGGAACACCCCGATACATAGGATATCATGTAAAATTTGACAACTTTAATCAAATTCAATTAGGTGATAGAGTTGTTATTTCTGATGAATGTTTCTTTCTGACACATGATTATAGTTATACAACAGCCTTGATAGCTATAAACGAGAAACCGAAATCCGACATTGAGATAGTTAGAGGAATCATTATTGGGAATAATGTTTTTGTAGGCAAAAGAAGTATAATTATGCCCAATACAAAAATTGGGAATAATGTAATAGTTGGCGCTGGAAGTGTTGTTAGAGGAGTAATACCAAATGATTCAGTAGTTATTGGAAATCCTGCTACTGTTGTTGCAAATATAAAAGACCAAGCTTCAAAATGGAAAAAATTAGCAAAAATCAGCAATATAAGACAAGATTAATAATGTCACCTATTAATAAATCAAAATGAATATTTTAGTAAACGGTATTTCTGCAAAATCCGGAGGCGGGAAAAGCATTCTCACTAATTTCTTAACCTTGTTGGTTGACCATAAAACTGAAAATGAATATTTTGTTATCGTACCATCATCTGTTACAGATTATCAAAAATATTGTAGCAACAATATTCATATTATTCCAGTAAAGAGTTCCCTAATTGATCTTTACATATTTACTTTTTTTACTGTAAATAAAATTAACAAGAAATATAATATAACACTAATACTAAATTTAGCAGATCTAATCATTCCAACTTCAATTAAGCAGGTTTATTTATTTGATTGGCCCTATGCTATATATCCTGATAGTATAGTATGGAACAAAATGAATAAAAAAGATTGGATATTACGTAAATTCAAATTGTTTCTCGTTAAACATTATATAAGTAAACCTTCTTTGGTAATTGCTCAAACAGAAACTGCAAAATACCGACTTAATAAAATTTATAGAATAAACAATATTGAAATCGTTCCTAATGCTGTGTCAATTGATAATTTGACAGGTGGAGAATATAGAGATTTTAATTTCCCTGAAAATAAAATAAAATTATTGTATTTGACAAAATATTATACCCATAAAAATATTGAAGTTTTTTTGCCTTTGGCAAAGTTGATCAAAGAACAAAATTTACCATACATATTCATTATAACAATTGATGAAGCACAACATAAGAAAGCTAAAAAAATAATTGAAGCAATAAATAATGAAAAAATAGAAGATGTTATAATAAACATCGGAACAGTATCAATGCCGCATGTTCCATCTTTGTATCAACAAACAGATGCACTTTTAATGCCAACTCTTTTAGAGTCATTTTCCGGAACATACGTTGAGGCAATGTATCACAAAAAACCTATTTTCACATCTGATTTGGACTTTGCGAGAGATGTATGTCAGGATGCTGCTTTTTATTTTAATCCCGAAAGTATTGAAAATATTTTAATGACAATAAAAGAATATTTTAATAATTTGAAAGCAATAAATACGATTGTTCAAAAAGGGGAGAAGCGACTTTCGGAGTTTTTACCATGGAGAGAAGTTTTTGATAAATTAATGCAAATAATAAATCATGTCAAATAAACTATATCAAATAATAGAATCTTTTGTACCTTTTTCGTCCCGTCTTCCGAACAAAAGCCTGTATATTTCAATACTTTATTCAATACGTTTATTAGCCACGGCAGCGGCGACCAGCGAGCGACCGAACATGAAATCAATGCGCTTTATCGGGAACAATCGTTTGGAACAATGTCGGATAAGTCCGTAGAAGGCACGTCCGTACAATCGTTAAAATGGAAAAAGGAAACCGGCTACGAAGTTCTTTTTGCAACAAGCATAGATATGACGAAATTTACGTTCATGCTGAATAATAATGCAGAAAAAGGCACAGGAAAAGACACAGAAAAAGGCACAGAAAAAGGCACAGAAAAGTTATCAAAAAACCAACAATTGATTATTAACGAAATTATAAACAACCCATATATTACCTCCGAAAATTTGTCGTCAATAATTGGAATCAGAGCAGATAAAATTCGTGTTAACATCTCTAAACTCAAAACACTTGGTCTGATTGAGCGTATTGGGCCTGACAAAGGCGGATCGTGGAAGGTACTTAAATAATCTATTATTTTAAATTCATAATATAAAATATGTCTGACAGAAATTATCAAATCTGCACCAACTGTGTCATGGACACATCCGATTCAAGAATCGTTTTCGATGAAAACGGCGTGTGTGACCATTGCAACGATTTTCACAAAAACGTTTTGCCCAACTGGCACACCGATAAAACGGGAAAACAAGAATTAGAATCAATTGTAGCTAAAATAAAAAAAGAAGGAAAAGGTAAAGATTTCGATTGCATACTGGGTTTGAGCGGGGGCGTTGATAGTTCGTATATGCTTCATATTGCCGTTAAGGAATTTGGTTTGCGCCCGCTTGTTTTTCATGTGGATGGCGGATGGAATTCCGAACTTGCCGTGCATAATATTCAGGTAATGATCGATAAGTTGGGACTTGATTTATATACGGAAGTGATTAATTGGGAAGAAATGAAAGATTTTCAATTGGCATTCTTTAAATCCGGAGTTCCTCATATTGATATACCGCAAGACCATGCTTTTATTGCCACTCTTTATAATTTTGCGGCGAAATATAAAATCAAATATATTTTAAATGGGGGAAATATTTCCACGGAATGTATCCGCAATCCGATGGAATATCTATATTATGGAACCGATATGGCTCAAATTCATGATATAATGAAACGTTATTCCATTGTGGAAATGAAAACCTACCCGTTTAGCTCTATCTTCAGGCATAAAATCTATTTGAGATACATAAAAAAAGTACAAGTAGTCCGAATGTTGAACTATCGACCTTATATAAAAGAAGATGCCTTGAAATTACTCGAAAAAGAATATGGTTGGACGCCTTATCCTCAAAAGCATTTTGAATCAAGATTTACGAAGTTCTATGAAGGCTACTGGTTGCCCGAACGTTTTGGTTTTGATACCCGTCGTGTCCAATATTCCAGTTTAATAGTAACGGGACAAATGAAACGAGAGGATGCACTCGAAAAACTTAAAAAACCGGCTTATGATCCCGAAAAAATAGAAGACGAATTTAAGTACATTGCCACAAAATTAGGTATCAGTACGGATGAATTGAAAACCTATTTTAATATGCCTAAGAAGTTTTATTGGGACTATAAAAATCATGAAAGCGTATTCAATTTTGGTGCGAAAATATTAAAAACATTAGGAATAGAAAGATCTATCAAACGATGATTACAATTGTCAATTACGGATCGGGAAATATAAAAGCGATAGGGAATATTTACGAACGGTTAAGTATTCCTTTCAAAATAGCAAATACACCGGAAGAAATAAAGGATGCCGATAAAATTTTATTACCCGGAGTTGGTGCGTTTGATGAAACGATAGCGATGCTTGACGATACCGGATTTCGTCCGGTTTTGGATAGTGCGGTGTTAATGAACAAAATACCTGTTTTGGGTATTTGCGTGGGTATGCAGATATTGGCAGAAAAAAGTGAAGAAGGTAATCTTTCCGGTTTGGGTTGGATAAAAGGCGAGGTAAAAAAGATAGACAAATCAACACTCCTTCAGAAGCCCAAACTTCCGCATTTGGGATGGAATTCTATTGAAATAAAAAGAAAATCGGATTTATTTAACGGAATAAATGAAGAAGATGGATTTTATTTTCTTCACAGTTATCATTTTGCTCCCAATCATAAAGATGATATGTTGGCTACTGCATTTTATGGTAGTGAACTTGCTGCGGCTGTAAATAAGGATAATGTCTTTGGCGTTCAGTTCCACCCCGAAAAAAGTCATCAAAACGGTATTCAACTTTTAAAAAATTTTGCAGAATTATAATGTTACGTTCCAGAATTATTCCCTGTTTATTGGTTCATAATAAAGGTTTAATAAAAACGGTTGAATTTAAAGAATCCAAATATGTCGGTGACCCGATAAATGCCGTAAAAATCTTCAATGAAAAGGAAGTTGATGAATTGATAGTCCTTGATATTGATGCAACCAAAGAAAAGCGTAGTCCCGATTTTGATATGATAAAGAATCTGGCTGTCGAGTGCCGGATGCCTTTTTGTTATGGCGGTGGAGTAAAGACCGTTGAAGAAGTCAAAAAAATTATCAACCTTGGAGCGGAAAAAGTAGCTATCAGTTCGTCGGCTATCCACAACTTTGACATTATAGAAAAGATGTCCAATGCGGTTGGTGCTCAAAGTATCGTTGTGGTGCTTGATATAATGAAAAAAGGTCTGTTTGGAAATTATGAATTATACCTTGAAAATGGTACGGTCAAAACGGGTATAAAAGTCAAAGATTTTGTTGCCAAACTCAATGAAACAGCTATTGGTGAAATTGTTGTTAATTCCATTGAGCGCGACGGTACAATGCAAGGCTATGATTTTCACCTTATAGATACGGTTAGAGAATTAACTGATTTACCGATTACGGTTTTAGGTGGCGCCGGTAGTTTGGAAGATATTAAACAACTGATAGATAGATATAAAATCATTGGTGCTGCTGCCGGCAGTTTATTCGTATTCAAAGGGAAATATAGAGCTGTTTTGATTAACTATCCGACAAAAGAAGAAAAAAAGATACTGTTACATACGAATCCGAAATTTGCATATATTCGATGAAAAAACAATTGAAAAAATTGAATAAAATATTGATATAACCGGATTGTGGTTTTAAGAAACGAAGTTATTGCCGTCATTTTTTGAAATATTTTTTGATTATTGCCGTCATTTTATTAAAAATAATTTGTATATTTGCCGTCATAAAATCAAGAAATTAACAGATAATGTATCTTAAACGACATATTGACAGCCAATTGCTTGCATGGAGAAAATCAACAAACCGCAAGCCGATTTTGTTGCGCGGGGCACGACAGGTAGGAAAGTCGTCTTCTGTGCATGAATTGGCTAAAAGTTTTGAAAATTTTGTAGAAATAAATTTTGAACACAGAGATTTTCAAGCGGCAGAAGAGATTTTTGCACGACATTCGTCGCCACAATTGATTTGCGATGAGCTTTCGGCTGTTTTTGGCGTGAGAATTGTTCAAGGTCAGACACTTCTGTTTTTGGATGAAATACAAAATTGTATTCCGGCTATTTCGGCTCTGCGCTATTTTTACGAAGAGATGCCTGATTTGCACGTTATTGCCGCAGGTTCGCTGTTGGAATTTGCTTTGCAACAAATCCCTTCATTTGGTGTCGGCAGGATTCGCTCATTATTTATGTATCCGCTGTCGTTCGATGAGTTTTTGCGGGCGCTAAAGATGGAAGTTTTGGCCGATAAAGTGATGGAAGCAAGGCCTGAAACTGGATTTTCAGTAACATTACACAAAAAATGTATCGAATATTTTAGCCGTTTTTTGCTAATCGGCGGTATGCCCGAAGTGGTGGCAGCCTACTCAAAAGGCGCATCATTGCTTGATTGTCAGCAAATTTTGGACGATTTGACCAATACTTTTTATGACGATTTTGCCAAATACAAGGAGAAAGTGCCGGTATCGCGTTTGCGCGAAATTTTCGATGCGGTAGTTAATCAGACAGGCAGCAAGTTTGTTCTTTCCAATATACAGGAAATCAATCATTTACAGATAAAAGAATGTCTCGAACTGCTCAAAATGGCAGGACTAATTTATCCCATAACGCACACTGCGGCCAATGGATTGCCTTTGGGTGCGGAAATCAATGCAAAATATCGAAAATTTATGTTGTTTGACTCCGGCATCTATCAACGGTATTTGCGATTGAATTTATCTCAAATACTTGATACGGATAACTTTGACAACATCAATAAAGGTGCATTGGCAGAACTCTTTGTGGCTTCGGAACTGAAAAAGGCTTCGCCTGATTCGCAAGCCGAACTATATTATTGGCGGCGTGAAAAAGAGGGAAGTTCCGCCGAAGTGGATTTTGTTGTACAGCGTGGGGAAAATATTGTTCCTGTTGAAGTTAAATCAGGCAGCAAAGGCTCAATGCAGAGTATGTTTTTGTTTCTGAAAGAGAAAAAGCGGCAGTACGGCATTCGTACTTCATTAGAAAATTTCGGTAAATTTGATAATATCCAAATTTATCCCTTATACGCTGTTTCAAATATTATTAATTATCATTAAAATTTAAGGTATGTTCGCAGAGCTAATTGAAAAATTACATGCCTTTTCGGGTCAACAGCAAAATCTATTATAAGTTTTTAAAACTACCGAAAAATAATACCCGTTTTTATAGACTAAAATCACTCCCAAAAAGTGTAGGGGGAGAACTATTGGCATAAATTCTTACATAAAAACAATTCCTATTCATAATAATGAAACAAATCATTCAAGACCTCAAATCGGGTCAAACCATTCTGGAAGAAGTCCCTTCCCCGCAAGTCCGTGAAGGCTGCGTCCTTATCCAAACCACTCACTCTCTGGTTTCTTTGGGAACCGAGCGGATGCTGGTGGAGTTCGGCAAAGCCAATTTAATTGACAAAGCCCGCCAACAGCCGGAACGGGTGAAACAAGTTTTAGACAAAATCAAAGCCGATGGATTGATGCCGACCTTGGAATCCGTTTTCAATAAGCTGGGATTACCATTGCCCTTGGGTTATTGTAATGTAGGTAAAGTGATTGCCGTAGGCAAAGGCGTTAGTTCCTTCCGGATTGGCGACCGCGTGGCCTCCAACGGAAATCATGCCGAAGTCGTTTGTATCCCGCAAAATTTGGCAGCTAAAATACCTGATAATGTTTCCGACGAAGAAGCTTCATTTACCGTTATCGGCTCCATTGGTTTACAGGGAATTCGTTTGCTGCAACCGGCTTTGGGAGAAACCGTTATAGTCATTGGTTTGGGATTGATAGGCCTGGTTACCGCCGAATTGTTGAAAGCCAATGGCTGCCGTGTCATCGGAACTGACTTTGACCCGCAGAAGATAGAAATAGCCAAAGCAAAGGGTATTATTGCTTTTAATCCGGCAACGGACGGAGATGTTGTGAAATTTGTACTGGAACAAACCAATCAAACCGGTTGCGACGGCGTGATTATCACCGCTTCTGCCAAAGGCGATGAAATCATTCATCAGGCAGCAGAAATGTCGCGTAAGAGAGGACGAATTGTTTTAGTGGGTGTCGTAGGCTTGGGTATCCGCCGGGATGACTTTTACAAGAAAGAATTATCGTTTCAGGTTTCGTGTTCGTATGGACCGGGACGCTATGACGAAAATTATGAAAATTGCGGACAAGATTATCCGGTCGGATTTGTCCGTTGGACGGAAAAGCGGAATTTTGAAGCAGTCTTGTATGCTATTTCCTCCGGCGCTTTGGATGTCAAACCGTTGATTTCGGAAATTGTTCCGTTGAACGAATACGAAAAAATTTACGGCGACATGAAAAAGAAAGGCGTAATCGCCTCTATTTTGAAATATCCCGAACAAATCGAAAATCACACAAAAGTTAGAATAGAAACGGCGCACTTTGCCGCTTCTACCGGGAAAATGGGAATTATCGGCGCCGGTAATTTCACTTCTGCAACGATGTTGCCCGCTTTGCAAAAAGCAAACGCTTCCATCAAATACATTGCCAGCGCACAAGGTTTATCGGCTAAAATAGCAGCTAAAAAAGCAAATGCAGAATATGCAACTTCCGATTACAAAGAGATTTTAAACGATAAAGACGTTGATTTGGTACTGATTACGACGAGGCACAATGCCCATGCCCGGATGGTAATGGATTGCCTGAATGCAGATAAAAATGTATTTGTAGAAAAACCCTTGTGCCTGAATGAAACGGAATTGGACGAAATCATGGAAATATACAGGCAAAAAAGGCTGATTTTAACAGTAGGTTTCAACCGTCGATTTTCGCCTTTTGCAGTGAAAATGAAACAATTATCAGGTTCTTCTCCCATGAATATTATAGCAACCATGAATGCCGGATTTATCCCGCCCGAAGTTTGGGTACACGACTTGCAAACGGGTGGTGGTCGCATTATCGGCGAGGCCTGTCATTTTATTGATTTGTGTTCTTTTCTGTCCGGAAGTAAGGTTATTTCGGCATGTATGAGTTCCTTGGGTATTAATCCTGCCGAAAATACCGACAACGTTTCCATCCTTTTGAAATACGCAAACGGAACGAATGCCACAATTCATTATTTTGCGAATGGAAGCAAAGCCTATTCCAAAGAACGCATCGAAGTGTATTCACAAGAAAGAACGTTGATTCTGGACAATTGGATAACACTGAAAGGATATGGATTCAAAGGTTTTTCAATCATGAAAAACCGGCAAGACAAAGGGCACAAAGCCCAATTTGCATTATTGAATGAACGGATAAAAACCGGAGGCGATGCGCTAATCCCTTTTGACAGTATTATTAACACAACTAAAGCAAGTTTTGCTTGCATGAAAAGTTTGAAAACAAAAAGTTGGGTTGATATTTTATAATTTGCAACCGCGTGCTGAACGTATATATTCAAACTATTAAGAATCTAAAGATTAAGCAGATTCTTTATCGGTTGTATTATTCATTGAATAGACCGGATAAGAAAAAGTTAATTACTTTTTCCAATCAATTGTCCCATCCGTTAAACTTACAAAGCAGTTTAAATTCGTATGTGTCTTATTTCGGGAATAATACATTTTCATTCCTAAACAAACCATATACCTTTACAAACAGCATTGACTGGAATTATGCGAAATATGGGGCGCTTTGGACATACAACCTGAATTATTTCGAGTTCTTGCACCAACCTGATTTTTGCGAAAAAGAAGGTCTGCGTCTTATTAATGATTATATTTTTCACTATCAAAATATAAAAATTGGTTATGATTCGTATCCGGTCTCTTTGAGAAATGTTTTCTGGATTCGATTTCTATCAAAATACTTCATCAAAGACGAAAAAATTGATTCTTTTTTATATGCACAATATAGTATATTACAACGATATTTGGAATACCATTTACTGGGAAATCATCTGTTGGAAAATGCGTTTTCCTTACTATTCGGTGCATATTATTTCAAGGACAAAAAAATCTACAAAAAGGCATATAAACTCTTAAAGAAAGAGTTGAATGAACAAATTTTGCGGGATGGGGGACATTTTGAACTCAGTCCCATGTATCATCAAATTTTATTGTACAGATTGTTGGATTGTATCAATGTATTGTCCAATAACCAATGGATAGAAGACAATTTATTCCGGTTTATATCTGAGAAAGCGTCGTTAATGCTTTCCTGGTTGAGTAATATTACGCTCTCATCCGGTACTATTCCTCATTTTAATGATTCGACAAATGAAATAGCTCCTTCTACCAAAGAATTATTTGATTATGCCGAAAAATTGAATGTTAAATTTAATATCGTTCCGCTGTCGGATAGCCAATATCGTATATTTCGCACACCGAATATTAAATGTATCATGGATATTGGAGGAATAATGCCGAAGTATCAGCCGGGGCACGCTCATGCCGACACGTTCAATTTTATATTGGAAGTTGGAAAACAATCGGTTATTGTTGATACGGGTTGTTCAACATACGAACAGGGAGTAATAAGAAATACCGAAAGGGGGACATTTGCTCATAATACGGTTGTTATTAACGGGAAAAATTCAAGTCAGGTTTGGGCAAGTCACAGGGTCGGAAAAAGAGCCAATGTGAGAATATTGAAAGATACTGATAATGGAATAATAGCACAACATGACGGATATAAAGAAATGGGCGTTATCCATCAACGTTCTTTCTCTCAAGAAGAAAACAGGATAAAAATAATTGATGAGACTCTTGGTAATCCGGACATTCAAAGTGTTGCCTGTTTTCATCTTGATAAAGAAATCAATAATATCCGGTTGGACGGAAATAGCGTTATTCTGCCGGATTGTTGTTTCTTTTTCAATAATCCGGATGAAATAACCATAGAAAAATTTACGCAAGCAATCGCTTTTAATCAAAGAGTTGAATCCAATTGTATCAGCGTAAAATTCAAAGAGAAATTAACAACAACGATTGGATTTTGAAATGAAACGGATTTTATATTTGACATTTTATTTTGAACCGGATTTGTGTGCCGGATCATTTCGTAATTCGACTTTAGCCAAATCATTGGCGGAAGAACTCGAAGAAAACAGTTGCATTGACCTGATAACCACATTTCCTAATCGCTATCAGACATATAAACAGGATGCTCCGGCATTCGAAGATAGAGGAAATTTAAAAATACACCGGATTAATGTGCATGAACACAAAAGTGGTTTTATCGATCAGATAAATTCTTTTTGGTCCTTTTTTAAAACGGCAAGAAAACTGACAAAGCATAAAAAATACGATATTGTTTTTGCTTCTTCTTCCCGTTTATTTACAGCTTATTTAGGATATACAATTGCCCGTAAAAATAAAACGCCGTTGTATTTAGATATTCGAGATATTTTTGTGGACACGATGGAAAATGTCTTAAAAAACCCGATTGTTAAATTAGGGATAATCCCTTTTATTAAAATAATTGAAAAAAAGACATTTAATTACGCATCGCATATCAATTTGATATCCGAAGGTTTTTCTTCTTACTTTCAAAAATTCAAATGCCGGTCGTATTCTTATTTTTCAAATGGTATAGATGATACATTTTTATGCTAAAAAACAACAATATGTCACAAAAATTAATTGTATATGCCGGAAACATTGGAGAAGGACAAGGATTAGAAAAAATCGTACCTCTCTCGGCGAGATTATTGAGTAAAGACTACAAATTTTTGATTATTGGCGATGGGGGAAGCAAGCAAAAATTGAAAGATGAAATTTTAATGCAAGGCATTGATAATGTTGAATTAAAAGACCCGGTCAACCGGGAAGAACTGAAACAAATATATAAAAATGCTGATTTTTTGTTTTTACATTTGAACGATTATAAAGCATTTGAAAAAGTACTTCCTTCCAAAATATTCGAATTAGCAACCTACGATAAACCAATAATAGCCGGAGTCGCCGGATATGCTTTTCAATTTATAAAAAATAATATTCCCAATGTTATTCTTTTTAAACCCTGTGATGTGGCGGATTTTTTTTCTCAAATGAAAGATTATCACTATAAAACAATGACACGTTCGGATTTTATCAGTCACTATAAAAGAAGTCGGATTAATAAAGATATGGCTCGATCCATAATAAAATTAATGCAATGACACTTCTTATTACGGGCATCCACGGCTTCGTCGGTTCTAACCTTGTATCGGCGTTAAAAGCCAACCATTCCATCTATGGCTTGGACATCATTTCTCCCGCAAAAGAAGGAGTTATCAAAACATTTTCGTGGGATGATGTAGGGGCGTTGCGCGCAACGCCCCTACCGGACATCGACACCATTATCCATCTGGCAGGCAAAGCGCACGATACAAAAAACAAGAGCCAA
>BNTV01000089.1 GCA_025996865.1 Bacteroidia bacterium | reverse complement strand
TGTTGGAGATGCTGGTATTGAGAAGGGCGTAATTGTTATGAATATTGCAGGTAATGGGAGTATCGCGAATGGCATACATGAATCTTCTCATGGATATGATTTATGGAAAGGTGGATACACAAAGGGTATGGGAGGAAATTATATTTCAGGAGAAATAAAAGCATATAGTCACCAATTTTCGTATGATAATAGTAGTCTTCCTGTTTCTGATTTTGGACATATTAATTCTTTAAATGACATTAATAACCGTTGGGTATTGGGAATTCAATCCAGTGGAGAGTATATCTACATAAAAAAGATGTATCCGGAAAGAAATCCAAAAGATGTTTTGAAATCAATAAGATGAAAACAAGTATGAAAGCATTTATTTTTTATGTAATAGTTGTTGTGATGTTTTATGGTTGCAGTACGCCACTAAATATAGAAGGCGCATACAGCCAAAGAAAAAACCTGAACAATTTTGAGCTATATTCCGATTCAACATTTATATATAAACTCACAAGGTATTATGGAAGTAGTAGTACAAATACATATTCCGATGGGAAATGGAAGCGAATAGATGAAAATACGATTGTCTTGAACAGTAGAATAATAAACAATATTGTTCCGTTACGAGTTGAAAAAATTAATACCGAAGATCCACGCATTCAAGTTTGCGAAGATTTAGCTGTTATTCAAGAAAAGAGCAGTTGCTGCGAATACAAAACTGAAGATTTTTCGATAACTCCTTATATTGATGGAAATAATTATTTAGAGATGCATCCTGAATTATCGGACGAACCATTGCAAATACCTGTATGGGAAATTCTCGGATTAAAACCGGATTCGACTGTTTCTGAAAATAAATTTATTCCAAACCCTCCAATAAAAAGAGGTTCGTATTGTTTTTATGCAGATAAACCGTTTGACTGTCTTTATTTTAAGATTAAAAAGCAACCGAAGACTATATGGTCTACTGCTTATACTGTTTATTATACTCTGCATACGGAAAAGATAAAGATTCCAGTACAATCGGGAGAGTTGGTCAAAGTGAGTATTTGTTTGAATGATTCTTTGTTTTCATATAGAATATTTGATAATGAGGTATTAAAAATCAAAGGGAATAAATTGATTTTTAAGGATAAAGAAAAAAACAATAAAACAAATAAACTCTATTTGAATAAGTGATTCTGATTACCTCCGCCTATGTTGGGTTAGGGGATAATTACAATCTAAATACTAATAAAATAATAAGCAGATGAAAGAGATAGAGGCTTGAAGATTTTCAAGCCTCTCAAATGTATCCAGCCGGACTATTATCAGGAATGTTGTATCTTTTAAATCGTACTTCATCGTTTTGTTTTTTTGAAAAGTACAAAGCGCTACCTTACGACATCATTTTTCATCCGTCGAAAACGCTTATGTTCTTCTGCAATAAATAATTTTAATCTTTTTTCTTGTATCAGTAATTCATCCTTTTACCACGTCCTGCTTTTTTTCCGGCTTATATTGAAAAGAAGTTTACTCCCGGCTTTAACGACATAACTGCTTAGCCGTTTACCATTACCCCGTTGTTTCCACAGCCCAACATCTTTTGTAAAAGTCAAAGACAGCAATTCACGGTTGTCGGATGTATCATATTGCCAGTTAATACCGTCTATTACAAAATCACAACTTCCGTCTATTACGTTATAGGAACAAGTGTCTCCATTCAATATTATTTCAAAGCAATTTGCCCAGAAGTATGTTGTATATCGCAGTTTTATATCATTTCTTCGGAATATATAATTTTTTCGACTTACATCATAAATCTCATCTTCGTCATATACCAAACGAAGATCCGATTCCTCATTTCGGAAATTGTATGTTAAAACATCTTTGGAACCGTTCTTTACAAGACGAAGTACACCGGAGAGTGATCCAAGAAAATTTCCGCTTTTCTCATGTTCAAAGCATGAATTAAAACCTGTACCGTTAATTGATCTAACAGACATATGTTCTATTTGAGCTTGAGCCGAACAAAAGCATACGTTAATGAAAAATAGCAATAACGAAATTTTTTTGATAGGGGATATTTTCCCGTTTAATTCTGTTTTCATTTTTTTGTTTCTTTATTCTCGAACGGTTATATTAGTAAAACTGCCGCCACGGCTTAACCAGGAACCAATGTCTATCATCGCCTGATCAGTGGTTCTGATACATCCATCGGTTTGTTTTGTCGGGTCATTTCCCCTTCCCGAATGAAGGCCCATTCCTACTCTATCTGTATTGCCATCATTAAAAGGATTAGCTCTGTAGATGCCATACTCACCAAAAGAGCCTGAATAGCTATCTTTTTTAATACCCGAACCATCTACTTGATTTCCATGCGTATAAGTTGAAGTTTGATCATACATTGCATACGATCCCACAGGCCATGAACCATTACTACCGGAAGTGGTATTATTATACGCATCGTAAGAGCCAAGCATCGAACCATTTTGTGCATAGAGGTAAATCTTATGATCGCTTCGGTCGTAAATAACTGAGGTATTACTCTTCCCAGGTGCACCCATGTGGTTGTTATCAACATTCCCCCATCCCTCAACATAACCTCCATTCCAAGTATTATTCGCTGTTGCCATATAATACTCTTCCGTAGTGTACGGGCTTGAAACAGTACCATTGCCTCCACCATTAACCTTTCGTCTTTCTTTTTCAGAAAGAACCTCTAATTCTCGTTCCAATTCACTAAGATTAAATTTTTTTAATTTCATCTGTCGAAAACGCTTATGTTCTTCTGCAATAAATAATTTTAATCTTTTTTCTTGTATCAGTAATTCATCCTTTTACCACGTCCTGCTTTTTTTCCGGCTTATATTGAAAAGAAGTTTACTCCCGGCTTTAACGACATAACTGCTTATCCGTTTACCCCGTTGCCACAGCCCAACATCTTTTGTAAAAGTCAAAGACAGCAATTCACGGTCATCGGATGTATCATATTGCCAGTTAATACCGTCAATTACAAAACCACAACCTCCGTCTATTACGTCAAAGAAACAAGTGTCTCCATTCAATATTATTTCAAAGCAATTTGCCCAGAAGTATGTTGTATATCGCAGTTTTATATCATTTCTTCGGAATATATAATTTTTTCGACTTACATCATAAATCTCATTTTCGTCATATACTAAACGAAGATCCGATTCCTCATTTCGGAAATTGTATGTTAAAACATCTTTGGACCCATTTTTTACAAGACGAAGTACACCGGACAGTGAGCCAGGAAAATTTCCGCTTTTCTCATGTATAAAGCACGTTTTAAAACCTGTACCTTCAATTGCGTTAACAGATTGTATTTCTATTTGAGCCTGAACTGTACAAAAACAGAAGCTAATGAAAAATAGCAATAACGAAATCTTTTTGATAGGGGATATTTTCCCGATTAATTCTGTTTTCATTTTGTTTTGAATTTTAACAACAAAAGTAGAAAATTTTTTTAAAAAAATAATAAAATTTCCTGCAATTTTTTTTATGGAGGATAAATATAACATTCACAAGGAATTTTCAAACACTCACAAACGAATTTCATACGTTCACAAAATATTTTATACATTTCCTTTTTTTACTGTTTATTGTTCCTACTTTTGCGACTGTCCGAAATAAAAAAAGACTTGTATGTTCAATCGTTTCCCACACGAGTATCAGATGGACGCAAAAGATTGCGGTCCTGCCTGTTTGAAGATCATCGCCAAGTATTACGGGAAGTATTATTCCCTGCAATACCTGCGCGATTTGTGCGGCATCACCCGCGAGGGGGTTTCGTTTCTCGATATCAGCTATGCCGCCGAAAAGGTAGGGTTGCGCAGTCTTTCCGTCAAGGCCGATATGGAACAGCTTTGCGAAAAAGTATTGCTTCCCTGCATCATCCATTGGGACAACGATCATTTTATCGTGGTTTACAAGGTGACTAAAGATAAAATCCATGTTTCCGATCCGGCCAAGGATTTATTGTCGTATTCGCACGAAAAGTTCAGGGAGAAATGGTATAAAAAAGAAGAGAACTACGGCGTGGTCATGGCGCTGGAGCCTATGGCCAACTTCAAACAAATCGAAGCACACGAACGTATTGAGAAATTCAAGACTTTCGAAAACATCCTCAATTACTTTACGCCCTATAAAAAGGCTTTCGGCATCCTGTTCGGCATTATGCTGATTGCCACCGGCCTGCAATCGCTGCTGCCCTTTATATCCAAAGCGGTTATCGATATCGGCATTTACACCCGCGACATTTCGTTTATCGAAATGATGCTGATCGGCAATGTGGTTTTGCTGTTGAGCGTTACGCTGTCGAATGTGCTGCGCGACTGGGTTTTGCTCCATGTTTCGACCCGCGTCAATATTTCCCTGATTTCGGACTACCTGATTAAACTGATGAAATTGCCGGTCACATTTTTCGAGAACAAGCTGATCGGCGACATTCTGCAACGTGCCTACGACCACGAACGCATCCGCAGTTTTGTGATGAACAATTCCATCGGCATGTTGTTCTCCATGATTACTTTTGTTGTTTTCAGCATCATACTATTGGTTTACAATCCGGTAATCTTCTTTATTTTTGTGGCGGGCAGTTTTTTGTTTGTGGTCTGGATACTGACTTTTTTGAGTGTCCGCAAAAAATTGGACTGGGAATATTTCGAACTCAATTCCAAAAACCAGAGCTACTGGGTGGAAACCATCGGCAATATTCAGGAAATAAAAGTCAACAATTACGAAGACATCAAGCGGTGGAAATGGGAAGGCATACAGGCGAGGCTCTACCATTTGAGCCTGAAAGTATTGAAGATAAACAATGCGCAGTCGCTGGGCGCGCAGTTTATCAACAACCTCACCAATCTGGGCGTTACCTTCTTTTGCGCCATCGCCGTTATCGACGGAAAAATCACTTTCGGCGTCATGATTTCCACGCAGTTCATCATCGGGATGCTGAACGGCCCCGTTTCGCAGTTGGTCGGTTTTATACAGTCGGCGCAATATGCCAAAATCAGTTTTATGCGTATCAACGAAATCCATCGCTTGCAGGACGAAGACGACACTTCGGCTATTATTTCCAACAGCATGGAATTGCCCCGCGATAAAAGTCTGTCGGTACGAAACCTCGCTTTTCAGTATTCGCCTCATGCACCTTTGGTATTGAAAAATCTCTATTTGCATTTTCCGGAAGGCAAGGTAACGGCCATTGTCGGCGACAGCGGTTGCGGTAAATCCACGCTGCTGAAACTGTTGCTTCGCCTCTATTTGCCGTCTTACGGCGAAATCTGTATCGGCGACATGAATATCAACAACATCAGCTTGCGCGAATGGCGGACAAAATGCGGTTGCGTGATGCAGGACGGCAAACTTTTCAACGACACCATACAGAACAACATCGTACTGAACGAAGAAAAAGTCGATTATCAGGCCTTGCAGCAGGCGGTGGAAGTGGCCAATATACAAAAAGAAATCGAGGCCATGCCGCAAGGCTACCAAACCATGATAGGCGAAATGGGTCGCGGATTGAGCGGCGGGCAGCGGCAACGCATCCTGATTGCCCGCGCACTTTACAAACAACCCGATTACCTGTTTTTGGACGAGGCGACCAACGCTCTGGATACCATCAACGAACAAAAAATCGTCAAGGCGCTGAACAATGTATTCCAAAACCGGACGGTAATTGTGGTCGCCCACCGGCTAAGCACCATCCGCAAAGCCGACCAAATCATTGTACTGAAAGACGGTATGATTATGGAAATCGGCAACCACTTAAGCCTGATGGAAAACAAGCGCTATTATTACGAATTGATACAAAGCCAGTACGAACAGGATACGGAAAAAACGGAAGAAGATGAGCAAAAAACAGAAGAAGAAGCAGAGCAAAGAACAGCAGAACCCGAAACAGAATCAGGAACCGAACAGGGAGCAACCGAACAAGGATGAAAAACCGGTATCCAAACGGAGCGAAGAAATAGTCGATATTGTCGATCGGATGCCCATGTCGTTTGGAAAATGGGTGGCGATGGCGGTCTGTATTTTTGCGGCGCTTCTGCTTCTTTTCGGCTGGATTATCAAATATCCCGATACGGTTACCGGTCATATCAAAATCAATTCCAACAACGCGCCTGTCAAATTGGTGGCCAATGTATCGGGGATTATTCAGCAGATTGCATATCAGGCTCAGGAAGAAGTGGAAAAGGGAGATTACATCGCCGTTGTCGAAAATTCGGCGCAAACAGACGATGTGCGGAAAATAGCGGATTTGATAGCCAAATTCGACCCCAACGAAGAACTGACAAAGACATCGCAAAGCATTTTTCCGGAAAAAGTATCCTTAGGCGATTTGAATCTGAAATATTACGCTTTCCTCTCCGCCCTGAAAAACCAGTACGATTACCAGAACGACAATGTATATGAAAAACAAAGAAACGGCTTGAACGACGACATCCGCTGGAAAACGCAGATATTGGACGAATCGGAAAAACTGCTGCTTATCGTCCGGCAAAAACTCGAAATCTCACAAAAATGGTTGGACAAATACACATCCCTCAACAAGGACGAAATTGTCACCTACGAATACGAAGTAGATGGCAGCCGAAGCAATTACCTCACAGCCAAACAGGAAGAACAAAATCTGAAAAAAGAGATTGCTTCCATCCGGATGCAACTCACGGAAAACCGGAATCGCCTGAATCAATTGGCAGTGGAACAAAAAGAAAAGGAACGGAACCTGCAAATGAATTTGCTGACTTCCTGCCACGATTTGAACGGCAATATCAAGGCATGGGAACAAAAATTTGTTTTCAAGGCGCCGTTCGACGGCAAAGTTGAATTTCTCAAATTTTTGACGGACAACCAGTTTGTGCAAGCCGGGGAAGAAATATTCGGCATCGTTCCGCAAGAAAACAAGGTATTCGGCCAAGTATTGCTGCCTGCTATCGGCGCCGGAAAAGTGAAAATCGGCAGCCGCGTTACCGTCAAATTAGATAACTACCCCTATATGGAATACGGCTCTATCGACGGCGCAGTCAGTTCCATGTCTTTGCTCTCACAACCCCAGCGTGCCGGGGAGAACCTGTTGGAAACCTATCTGGTAACAGTCGATTTGCCCGAAGCGCTGACTACCAACTACGGGGAAACGCTGAATTTCCAGCACGAAATAAGCGGGAGCGCCGACATCATCGTCAAAGACCGCCGTTTGATTGAACGCTTGTTTGATAACTTAAAATACAGAACCAAATGAAACGCCGCTATTGCCATTCCCTGTTGCTCGCTTTTCTTTGTCTCACAACGCTCCCGGCGCAGGAAAAACGCATGACCCTTTCGCAGTGCGTGGAAATCGCAACCGACCATTCCTTGCAGGCATTCCGGGCGAAGAACATGTACCTGTCCGGCTACTGGGCTTTCCGTACGTACAAAGCCGGACGATTGCCCTTCGTTTCCCTGCAACTGACGCCCGTTCAATACAACAGCAACTTTATCAAACGCTACGATTACAACCAGAATATCGAAGTTTACCGGCAACAACAATCCATCGCCTCGTCCGCAGGATTGTCACTTTCCCAAAATCTCGACCTGACCGGCGGTACGTTTACCTTCAACTCCGGCCTGGATTATTTAAGAAATTTCGGCGAAAATATTTATACGCAATATTCGACCATTCCCGTGCGGATGGGGTATTCACAGTCGCTGTTCGGGTTCAACCGTTTCAAGTGGGAGAAAAAAATTGAGCCGCTCAAATACGAAAAGGTGAAAAAGCAGTATCTGTACTCGCGGGAAAGTCTTTCGGAAACGGCTACCCGTTATTTTTTCAATCTGGCCATGGCGCAGGCGGAATACGATATGGCGGTCGAAAACGTATCTTCCGCCGACTCCCTCTATCTGGCAGGAAAGGAGCGAAGCCGCATTTCGTCCATTTCGCAAGCCGATTTACTGACCTTGCATCTGGATTTTGTCAATGCGGAAAATGCTTTGGAAAATGCAACTACGCAATTGCAAAAAACCATGTTCGGTTTTATTTCCTTTTTCAATTTGGAGAAAGACGATAAAATATATCCCGACTTGCCGGAAAAAACGAAAGAAATAAGCATCACCGCAGCAGAAGCGATTGCGGCCATGAAAGAAAACAATCCCGACATCCTCGCCTGCCGCCAACAGGTATTGGAGTCGGAGCAGGAACTGGAGCGCATCCGAAAAACCGGCGGTTTTGACGCCGATTTCTCCGCCGGCGTGGGATTCAACCAGGCGGGAAATACTTTCAGGGATGCTTACATCGACCCTTCGAGGCAGGACATGGTCAGAATCGGGATTACCATACCGATAGTGGACTGGGGCATCAGGAAGGGACGAATCAATATGGCGAAAAACAATCTGGACGCTACGCAGCTGGCCGTACGGCAAAGCGAACAGGATTTGGAACAGGAAGTGATAAGCGTCGTCGCCGAATTTCAGAAACAGCAAAAACTGATTGCCAGAGCGGTGGATGCCTTGCAGATGGCCATATCGTCCTACAATATCAACAAACAACGATTTCTGGTAGGCAAAGCCGATGTCAATACCCTTACCCTGTCGCTCAACCGGAGAAAAGATGCCCAACGAAACTACCTCTCGGCGCTGAGCAACTACTGGCAAGGATACTACGCTATCCGAAAACTTACCTTGTTTGATTTTGAGAAAAGGGAAACGCTCTCTTTTCAGTTTGATAAGTTGTTTGAATGACTTTTTTGAAACGATAATTTTCTGAAATTCAGTTTATTAGCTTCTTTGAAAATTAATTGAAAAATTTTATTAAACATTTAATTTACAATCGTTCGTTCAAAATTTCAATAAATTACTGATTAACAGCGAAATAATTTCAAAATATTTGGAAAAAACCGCAGGAATTCGTACCTTTAAAGCATTGATTCACGGTCTAATGCATTACAATATGACACCTGCGATTTATACCCCATACACCAAGATTGTTCTTGATGCGATAACAGATGCAAAGTTACAAATAAATAAATGCAAACGCAACTTTATGCGGTTGCTTTCGATGCCAGTTTTATCCACAAATCCGGCAAACATACACCCTGTACAGGTTACTTTTGGTCGGGCTGTGCCGGCAAAACACTTCGTGGATTGGAGGTATTGAGTCTTTCGCTTGTTGATGCCGATTCACGAATGAGTTTTCACTTGAAGGCAACCCAAACACCCCCTGCAAATTGTTTGTCCGACCATGAGTTGTCTCTTCCCGACTGGTATGCGGCAGTAATTAAAAAAGACCTTGCTCAAATTTCAGCACTCACTTCTTATCTTGTAGCAGACGCTTATTTTTCCAAAAAGGGTTTTGTTGATAAAATCATGGACATGAATTTACATTTAGTGTGCAAACTTCGGGATGATGCGGATTTGTTATACCTGTCCAAACAAGCCCCAACAGGGAAAAGGGGAAGACCGTCCACATACGCCGGAAAAGTGAATCCCGAAAATCTTGATGCAGACTGTTTCCAAGAAGTAGAAAACAATCAAAACATAAAAGCAAAATCCGCTGTCGTTTATTCCAAATCTTTGGGAAGAAACATCCTGGTTATTGTCGAAGAATTTATCATTAAAGGGAAAACAACGTATCGCTTGTTATTTTCAACGGATATAAATCAGGCTCCGATAGATGTCATTGATATTTATCATACCCGTTTCCAATTTTCAATGAGAGATACGAAAGTATTGTTTCACAATGCTTTACTTTTACAGCGTTTTTTTGCCATGTTCGGTAATCCGCCGAACTCTCGAAAAAATCGGGAATATTTCAATGAACTATTGAATTTCGGCACGTTAGCCGCTTAGTCATTCATTAATTTTGAACGAACTATTGATTCGGGAAATAGATTGTTGTGAAAGTCCGATCTGCTCAGCCAAAATTTCTTGCTTAATCTCTAACATCTCCCGGAAACACTTGACGTTTCTTCCATGATGTATCTTGTCCGGTAAAATAATTTTACTTTCGGTCAAATATTATTGTACAAATAACGCTTAATACTCTTTTTCGGCGTTTTCTCAAATTCATTCGGAAAGAGTTGAATTTCTGCAATCTTTTCGTAGGAAGCGACGGATTTATTCAATGTCGTTTTATTTTCCTCCATGATAAATGCCAAATCATCGTGCGACAAGCCCGACTCGTCAACCGCATCGTAATCGGGATAAACCAAAGCTATCAGGCGACGGTTTTTTTCCACCACCAGACTTTCCGTCACAAACGGAAGATTGTTGAGTTTGGCTTCAATTTCTTCAGGATAGATATTTTGTCCGCTGGCGCCGAGAATCATCGTCTTGGAACGTCCGCGGATAAACAGGTTATTGTTTTTGTCCAATGTGCCGAGGTCTCCGGTTTTCAACCAACCATCATCCGTAAAAGTTTCTTTGGTAGCGACTTCGTTTTTGTAATAACCGGCCATTACGTTTTGTCCTTTGACTTGAATTTCTCCTGCAATGTTTTCCGGATCTTCCGAATCAATGCGGGCTTCCATGCAACTCAGGACTTTTCCGCAGGAATGGGGAACAAAATCAGCATAGAGCGAAAAACTAATCAAAGGTGCACATTCGGTCATTCCATAACCTACCGAAATCGGGAATTTGATTTTCAACAAGAAGTCTTCTACTTCGCTGTTGAAAGGCGCTCCCCCGACAATTATCTGGCGGACTTTTCCGCCCAAAGCATGGATCAATTTTTTCCGTATCTGCAAATAAATCTGCGTGTCCAACAGCGGAAGGCTCAATGCCCAACTGATCGGCTTTTTATTCAAAGTCGGGATAATCATGTTTTTATAGATTTTTTCGAAAATCAAAGGAACGGAAATCACAATTTCGGGTTGAACTTCTTCAAAAGCTTTTAATAAAATTTTCGGTGCGGGGGTTTTGCCTAAAAAAGTAACATCAACGCCTTCCGTCAAAGCGTAGAGAAAATCAAAAGCGGCGCCGTAAGTATGAGCCAACGGCAAAAACGAAAGCATCCGGTCACCCCGTTTTAAACCAATATAATTATGCGCAAATTCCATGTTTCCCGACAAATTACGTCCTAAAATCATTACGCCTTTGCTGAATCCGGTCGTTCCGGAAGTATAATTTAAAACAACCAACTCCTCGTCCGACTGATTGGAATAATTGATGTCATCCGGCCCGAAACCTTTCGGATATTTTTCGTCAAATTTTTTATCCAATTGAGCAATTATATTGCCTAAATTCTCATTTTCGCCCTGAGATAGCAAACGGAAATCGGTCAATGAGATAATGCCTTTTGCATCCGGCAGCCCTTCTTCCGTCAAAGTTTCCCAAATCGCATCGGCAGCAAACAACAATACCGAATCCGAATGGTTGATGATATGTTGCACATCATTGGCATTGAAATCGTGAAGAATCGGAACAATAATCGCTCCGTAAGTGACGGTCGCCAAATGAGCAATGCACCAACGACTGCTGTTTTTACCGATTACGGAAATTTTATCACCGGGATTAACCTTACATTCTTTGAATAAAATATGTAATTTAGCGATTTCCTTTGCCACTCCCCCATACGTAAAAGTTTCCCCCGAGCCGTAATCCGTCATGGCCGGAAAATCAAAGTTTTTCCGAAAACTTTCTTCATACCGTTTAATAAAAGTTATTTTTTCCATATTGATTCTGCACACTTTTAGTTTTTTTGTGCAAAAATACGGAAAAAAGTTTATTTAGCAAGAAAAAATTGAAAATAGTCGGTTTTTTTTATCAATTAATGGAAAAAATTTTGCGGGTGTACGACAAATTTCCCAATTAATGTTTAACGATTATCGGTAGATGTCTCCATGCGCCTCCTCGTTCCTCTATAAAAAAATAAGAAGCCTCTAAAAAGATTTTGAGAATTACAAACAAAATTAAAGAATAATTTATTTATTCTGTTTTAAACGTTTAATATCTTCTTCTAATTCATCCAGACTCTGCTTGTATTCCAAAGTCCGCCGTACCTGTTCATATTTCTCAAACTCTTCTCCCGATTTTTGCATTGCCAGTTCATGGCTGATTGTCCCTGCATGGTTTAACAATTCTCTGCCATTGAGTTGCAGGATAAGATCCAAACGCTCAATCCAATCTTTCATATACATCGGCATGTGTTGTTGCGCCATCGTTTCGGCAAATGCAAGATATTGTTCCACAATCAGTCCAAGCAAGCGCATTTCATCTTCGGTCAGGTAATTCTTCGCAATGCTGACATCCGATTTCTTAATTGCAACTGTGTTCTTTTTGTCGAACGACTGCATACCCATTAATGGCAAGTTTGCATTTACCCGTCGATAGACCAGTTCTGCCGCAGTTTGTTGGCTGATAGCCCAAAGCAACTTGTTTTGTATAATTTTGAAAAATAAAACGGTTTGTTGGTTCTTGGGGTCGTAGTCTATGCTTGTTGTGTATATATCCTTGATTTTCTGATAAAAAAAGCGTTCCGAAAGACGGATTTCACGAATACGTTCCTGCAACTCGTTGAAATAATTCATCGAACTGCCTTTTTTGAAGCGATCGTCGTTCAACGTAAACCCTTTGATAATGTACTCTTTCAGCCGTTGGGTAGCCCAAATGCGAAACTGCGTGCCTTGCGGTGATTTTACACGGTAGCCGACGGAAATAATGACGTCGAGGTTGTAATACCGTGTAGTTACTTCTTGCATTTTATAGGCAATAGCGCCATGTTGAGTGGTATGCCGGAAATTCCGGCATACCACTTCTTCCTGCAATTCACCTTCCTTAAAGGTATTTCTGATATGCTCTCCAATTGTACGTCTGTCTTTTCCAAACAACTGTCCCATTTGCGCTTGCGTGAGCCAAACGGTTTCGTCTTCGAGGCGAACATCAATTTTAATGCTGCCATCGGCGGATTGGTAAATTAGAATTTGGCTTTGCTGATTGAATAATTCGTCGTTGTTCATAATTAAAATAATGCTTTTTGCAAATTTACGAATTTTCAATAACTTTGCAAAATCTATATCCAAATTTAAATGACCGACAAAAACGTTTTTGAAAATAAAAAAGTAGCCTATTACACTTTGGGTTGCAAACTCAATTTCGCCGAAACTTCCACCATCGGCAAGCAATTAGCCGAACAAGGCATCCGTAAAGTCTTGCCGGGTGAAAAAGCCGATATTTGCATTATTAATACTTGCTCCGTCACGGAATTAGCAGATAAAAAATGTCGTCAGGCTATTCGGAAAATCAGTAAGCAGCATCCGGATTCTTATGTAGTTGCTGTGGGTTGTTATGCGCAATTGAAGCCGGAAGAAGTGAGTAAGATTGAAGGGGTTGATTTGGTTTTAGGGACGGGACAGAAAGCAGAGATTACAAAGTTTCTGGATTGCTTCGCTCACGCTCGCAATGACGGCAAGATATTCGTTTCTCCCGTCAAGGATATTCACTCATTCACGCCATCTTGTTCCAAAGGCGACCGCACACGCTATTTCCTGAAAGTTCAGGATGGTTGCGACTATTATTGTTCATATTGCACCATTCCGTTTGCCCGCGGGCGTAGCCGCAACGGAAAAATAGCCGATTTAGTCGAAATGGCGGAAGAAGCGGGAAAAGACGGCGGAAAAGAAATCGTTCTGACCGGCGTAAATATCGGCGATTTCGGAAAATCAACCGGAGAAACTTTCTTCGATTTGGTGAAAGCATTGGATAAGGTCGAATCCGTTGAACGGTTCCGCATTTCTTCCATTGAGCCGAATTTGTTGACTGATGAGATTTTGGAATTTGTCGCCCAATCCCGTCGATTCGCGCCACATTTCCATATTCCGTTGCAATCCGGTTCGGACGAAGTCCTGAAATTGATGCGGAGAAAATACGATACCCATTTGTTTGCTTCTAAAATCCAAAAAATCAATGAGTTATTGCCTGATGCCTTTATCGGTGTGGACGTAATTGTCGGCACAAGGGGCGAAACGGACGAATATTTCGAAACGGCCAAACAGTTTATTCAATCTTTGCCGGTTTCCCAATTGCACGTTTTCACTTATTCCGAACGACAAGGAACAGCGGCTTTAAATATTGATTATAAAGTAAATCCGCAAACTAAACAGGAACGAAGCCGGCAATTGTTGGAAATTTCCAATCAAAAAATCAAGGAATTTTATCGCTCGCAGATTGGAACAAACCATAATGTGTTGTTTGAACACACGGCACGTAATAATGGAAATAAAATGCACGGTTTCACGGAAAATTATATCAAAGTGGAAACTGATTACCGAATTTCTTGGATAAATCAATTGATTCCCGTAACTTTGGGTAGTTTTAATGAAGATGAGGTGACAATGTCTATATGAACCGGTTTTTATATTACATTACTTACGCATTGTGTTTTTTATTGGCGACTTTACCGTTCCGATTGCTGTATCTATTTTCCGATATAGTTTATTTTATTATTTATTACATAGTCGGTTACCGCAAAAAATTAGCCCGTAAAAATCTGATTAATTCTTTTCCTGATAAATCTCAGAAAGAGATTCTTGCCATCGAAAAAGCTTTTTATCATCATTTCTGCGATTACTTTTTTGAAACCATCAAACTGTTGAACATGTCCGCATCGCGGATGAAAAAACATTTTATTTTCAAAAACGAAGAACTTATCCAATACTTTCTGAAACAAGGTAAACCGGTTATTTTGTTGTTGGGACATTTCGGAAATTGGGAATGGGTGACATCCGTCACTTTGTGGATAAAACCCAATGATGATTTGGTCATTGGACAAATATACCGTCCGTTGCGAAATAAAATTTCCGACAAACTTTTCTTGCGTATCCGGAAGAGCTTTCACTCAGTAGGATTCGATAAATACAACGTATATAAAGATATTGTAAAAATGCGGAAAGCAGGGAAAAATTGGCTATTGGGATTCATGTCCGACCAAAAACCGTCACCGAATAATCCTCAAATTCGGGTGCGTTTCCTCAATCAAGATACACCGGTACTGACAGGAACTGAAAAGATTGCCCGACACGCCGACGCCGCTGTTTGTTATTTGGACATCAAAAAAACGAAAAGAAGTTTTTACGAAGGAAAAGTTAAATTAGTTTCCGAGAATCCTGCTGAAAATCAAGAATTTGAAATTACCAAAAAATACATGCAACTCTTGGAAAAAACCATTTTGCGAGATCCCGCCGGTTATTTGTGGACGCATAATCGTTGGAAATACAGTAAAAAAATTACGAATTACGAATTACGAATTACGGAATGAAAAAGACGGCGGTGGTTATATTGAATTGGAACGGACAAAAATTGTTGGAACAATTTTTGCCGGCATTAATCAAAAATACGCCTGATGAAGCGGCGGATATTATTGTAGCTGACAACGGTTCGACAGACACTTCCCTACCCTATCTCGAACAATCGTACCCTTCCATCCGTCTCATCAAATTGGATAAAAATTACGGATTTGCAGAAGGTTACAATAAAGCGCTGGCGCAATTGGACTACGAATACGTTGTTTTACTCAATTCAGATGTAGAAGTCACCGAAAATTGGCTGACAGTAGCCATCGACTATCTGGAAAATCATTCCGAAGTTACGGCATTACAACCTAAAATATTGTCTTACAATGATAAATCTTCTTTTGAATATGCTGGAGCTTGCGGCGGTTTTTTAGATTTATACGGATATCCTTTTTGTAGGGGACGGATTTTCAACACGATTGAAAAAGATTCGGGACAATACGACGACGAAAAGGAAGTTTTGTGGGCAAGCGGCGCCTGCTTGTTTATTCGCTTGAAAAATTATTTGGAAGCCGGCGGATTAGATGCTTATTTTTTTGCACATCAGGAAGAAATTGACTTGTGCTGGCGGTTGAAAGCAAGAGGAAAAAAAATTGTATGCTTAACACAATCAGTAGTTTATCATGTTGGAGGCGCTACACTGAAAATGGAACATCCACGAAAAACTTTCCTGAACTTCCGGAACAATCTTTTAATGATTTATAAAAACTTACCGGAAAAACAATATCGCAAAGTAATGATTCACCGGTTTTTTACCGATTATCTGGCAGCTTTTCAATTCCTGTTGAAAGGCTTTCCTGCCAATGCACTTTCCGTTGTAAAAGCGCGACAAGATTTTAACAAGCAAAAAAAGAATTACAAAACCGTTCGCAAAGAAAATCTGAAAAAATCAAAAATTGACTTACCCATAGGAATTTTCAGAATCAGTTTATTATTGGAATATTACATAAAAGGAAACAAGAAATATAACTCCCTACAATCCTAATTTCTCTGAAATTTCCAACATTTTCCGAATCGGCTTGACTGCTTTTTTTTGTATTTCTTCCGGGATAAATATTTCCGGCGTTTCGTTTTTAAGGCAATTGTACAATTTTTGCAAAGTATTCAATTTCATAAAATTACATTCATTACAAGCGCAAGTACTGTCGTTCGGGGGAGCCGGAATAAAAATCTTATCCGGATTTTTTTGTTGCATTTGATGCAAAATTCCCGATTCGGTGGCTACAATAAATTCTTTGCTCGGCGAATTACCCGCAAATTTTAGCAAACCGCTTGTAGAACCTATACAATCGGCAATTTTCAAAATCACGCTCTTACATTCGGGATGCGCCAATACCAATGCATTCGGATGTTCTTTTTTCAACGCCAGAATTTTTTCCAATGAGAACTGTTCATGCACATGACAAGCGCCCTTCCACAAGACCATATTCCGGCCTGTGAGGCTGTTTATGTAATTTCCAAGGTTCTCGTCCGGCCCGAAGATAATTTTCGTCTCAGGCGGAAAACTATCCACAATCTGACGGGCATTGGTAGAGGTAACCACTACATCCGTCAAAGTTTTTACGGCAGCCGTTGTATTCACATAAGAAATCACCGTATGTCCGGGATGCGCTTTAATAAACTTTTCAAATTCGTCGGCCGGACAACTGTCTGCCAAAGAACAACCGGCATTCAAATCGGGAACGAATACCCTTTTTTCAGGACAAAGAATCTTGGCCGTTTCCCCCATAAAATGAACGCCACACAATACGATAATATCCGCATCCGTCTTAGCCGCCCATTGCGCCAAAGCCAAACTATCTCCAACAAAATCTGCAATATCTTGAATTTCAGATTCTTGATAATAGTGAGCTAAAATTATGGCGTTTTTTTCCTTTTTTAAATCCTTTATAGCTTGAATCAAATTCACATTATTATTAACCATCATTTTATTATTATTTATATTTTAAATTTTAAAAAAACTAATGATGATGAATATACCTTGTTGAAAAGTCTGAAAAGTTTTTCTTCAAAAATTTGCTTTTTAAATTATCAAACATTGGGTATTTTTAATCATCAGTTATCAACATCCCTTTTTACTTGTAATTTTATTGTACAAAAGTAATTATAATTTTTATCAACTTTTCGTTGATAAGGTATAAAGTTCAAAACTTTTTTCAGTTTCTTTGGGTTTGGCTGTTTGTATTGGACTTAAAAATTGATGGAAAAAACAGGTTTTTGAATTGAAAAATGGGGTTTGGTTTTTATTTGTTGATTATTCCTCTTGATGTAAATAGTTTTTTACAAGTTATCAACTGAAATAAATTTTTATGGAGATGGTTTATAATTTTGGTAATTGTCGTTGCTACATTTTGTAGTAATGAGTATCAGGTGTATATTAAATGAATAATGTTGTTTGCGAATTTTCCAACCGCATTTCAACTATTGAATTTCTTTCTGCATCATTCATAAAACAACTCCTTCTCGTTTTATATTATCATAAAAAGGCGTAGCGCGGTGTGTTGTTTCCCATTGTCTGCGAGACAAAACCAAAGGATTGACCAATACGCCCTGTTCCACTTCTATATCATACAGCGGAAAAGTAATCGCCTGTTGTTCTGCCAAGGTGAGTTTATCCTTGTCCACCAATATCAACAAGTCGATATCGCTGTCGGGACGGGCGTCTCCTCGTGCTTCGCTACCATAAAGAATAGCAGTTGCATCAGGGGCTACACGCAACAGAATGTGTTTCAACGATTGTACTATTTCCGGACGTCTCATAAAAAAATAGTCTTATATCTGTTTACAAAAATACAATTTATTTTTTAATTGCCAACAAAGGCTTTCTTTTTCAGAGAAAGAAAAAGAATTTTTCGGCAGATGATTACGGGGAAGAATTAAAAAAAATAGTACCTTTGCAAAGTAAATTTAAAATATAGAATTATGGCAATACCAATCAGACATGCGCCGGTATTGGAGGGCGCAGCAGCACGTCGTTTTGATCGATTACGAAAGCAAGCTGAAAAAGAGCGTGGAACGCTTGCTTTCAGCGAGGAACAAAAAGAATCGTTCAAAAGAATGTATGCACAATGGAATAAAATGATGGCTGAACGCTACGAGTTATGAAACAAGGGTTTCTTGATAATCATTGTACAGTTTTTCCGTTGAATAATAAAATATTATTACAATGTATTCCTTTCTGTTGTGGTGATAAAGATTTGGATGATTTTTTCAATAATAATTCTGATAATTTTAATCGACAATTGTTAGGAAATTCATATTGTTATCGTCTTAATGAAAATTTACAAATAATTGTTTGTGCATTTACTATGTCTAATTCAAGTATTGATGCAAGACATTTACCCGGTAGTCGGAAAAAAAAATTAACAGAACACATTCCATTCGAAAAAAGGTTGAAAAATTATCCGGCAGCTTTGATAGGCCGTTTAGGTGTAAATAATGATTATAACGGAAGAGGTATAGGTACTGAATTGGTAACTTATATTAAACAACTAATTGCTATTCCTACAAATACTTGCGCTTGTCGTTACTTAACTGTCGATGCTTATAATAATCCTGCGACTATTCGCTTTTATGAAGCGAATGGTTTTCAAACGCTTTTTTCTACTGAAAAACAGGAAAAAGAACATATAGGACTTTTGAATGATGAAGAACTAAAAACCAGAATTATGTTTTTTGATTTGATAAAATACAAAATAGGATAAATACCATTGGGAGATTGGACACGGATGGGAAGGATAAAAAACATTTATGGCATTAAATTATATTTGGGTAGGATTTTTTGTAATAGCTTTTATTGTCGGATTCTGTAAAATGTTGTTTACAGGAGATTTGGGTATTTTTACCGCGATGATGAATGCTACTTTTGATTCGGCAAAAACCGGATTTGAAATTTCTATAGGATTGACGGGCGTTTTGTCTTTGTGGTTGGGTTTCATGAAAATTGGTGAAAAAGGTGGGGTAGTCAATGCTTTGGCGCGTTGGGGAGCGCCTGTTTTTTCCCGTTTGTTTCCTGAAATTCCGAAAGGCCATCCGGCGACAGGTTCGATATTTATGAACATTGCGGCGAATATGCTGAATCTGGATAATGCTGCAACTCCCGCAGGATTAAAGGCGATGCAGGAATTGCAGGAATTGAACAAAGATAAAAATTCGGCCAGCAATCCGATGATTATGTTTATTGTGCTGAATGCTTCCGGTTTGACGATTATTCCCATTACAATCATGGTTTATCGGGCGCAAATGGGCGCTGCCAATCCTGCCGACGTTTTTATTCCTTTGATGATTGCCACGACGATTGCTACTTTAGTAGCCATGGTATGTGTATGTTTCAAGCAGAAAATCAATTTGTTGGATAAGGTATTATTGGGATTTATCGGTGGTTTGATCGCTTTAATCGCGTTAATGTTTTGGTTTGTAAAGTCTTTGCCACAAGATAAAATTTCGGTTTATTCGACTTTAACGGCTAATTTGTTCTTGTTTTCTATTATTATCGCTTTTATCGTTTCGGGAGTTCGTAAGAAAGTGAATGTTTATGATGCTTTTATTGAAGGTGCGAAAGAAGGTTTTAAAACGGCGATAATGATTATTCCTTATTTGATAGCTATTTTGGTGGGAGTAGCGCTTTTCCGCACTTCGGGAGCGATGGGATATCTAACGGATGGAATTGCTTATCTCGTGTCATCGTGCGGATTACCCACCGATTGGATAGATGCGTTTCCTACTGCGCTTATGAAACCTTTGAGCGGAAGCGGTGCGCGCGGATTGATGATAGATACCATGCAAACTTTTGGGGCGGATTCGTTTGCGGGACGATTGGCAAGTATTTTCCAAGGATCGACGGATACGACTTTTTATTTGGTTGCCGTTTATTACGGGGCGATTAATGTGAAAAATACCCGTTATACGGTTCCGGTAGCTTTGTTGGCTGATTTGGCGGGGACTTTGGCGGCTATTTTTGTTTGCTATCTGTTTTTCGGTTGAAAAGATATTTTGAATTTTGTCATTCCATCGGGATAAGTGCGAAGTGAAAAAACGCAACCATGCCTTTGCAATACTTCACGAATAAAGATTAATCCCAAACCTTGTCCATTCGGTTTGGTTGAGAAAAAAGGGGTAAATAACTTTGTTTCAGTGTTTTTATCAATACCTTTACCGCTATCGGCGATTTCGAGACAAGGCGGTTCGGCTTCGGTACGGATGAAAATACAGCCTCCCTCCTCCCCTATCGCTTCGGTCGAATTTTTGATGATGTTGACTAAAACTTGTTCGAATAAAACACTGTCAATCATCACAACAGGTGAAGTTTCACTTAATTCCAGATTAATCCGGATGTTTCTGTTCCGGCAAATATTTTCCATGAATCGCTTGCAGGAAATAACCAATTCATTCAGATTCGTTTCCCGAAATTCCGGTTCGGGAATGCGGACTACATCGGCGAAATTGTTGATAAAACGATTCATGCCGTAACACCTTTCAATGGTTACTTGCAAGACGGAGCCGATGTCTTCGTTTCGCAATGTATTGTTCAGTGTATCAAGCGTAGAAGTCAGTCCCGCAGTTGTGTTGTTGACTTCGTGCGCAATCATGCGGATTACTTTTTCGTAGGCTTTTTTCTCGGCTTTGAAAACTTCTTCCGTCAGGGATTCGATCAGGTAAAAAGTGTGGTAAAAACCTTTGTCGATAAAGGATGAACAGGTGCATTTGTAAATATTGGCGTCGCTTAAGCGGATGATTTCGGAAGTCGAATTTTTTATTTTCGCTAATTCTTGAGTTAATGGATAATCTATTTTTTCTAAGGACTTTCCAATGATTTCTTCTTGGGTATTTAGTGTCTGTCCGAAAACCCCCATTTTTCAAAAGTGATTGTTAAAATTTGTAAATAGTTTGTGTTGTTGATTTGATTTTTTAACACAATGATTTGTTGAAAGCAGAACGAAGCGGCAGAAAAGGAGATTGGTTCAATCCAATTGAAGATTTTCGTGTCATTTGGGCATGGCAATTCAGGGCTTT
>BNTV01000088.1 GCA_025996865.1 Bacteroidia bacterium | reverse complement strand
AAAAACTTTTTACAGCTAACAAGTGGTTTTACATGCCTTCAATTACGATTGATGTAAATGTAGATCTAACAAGCGCTACTATCGACCTGTACCAAAAATATGAAGATGCATTTTTTGGCAGCGATTTGATAAGAAGCACCGGCGCCGATCCGACCTTTACAACGAAGATCACCAAAGACAAGCTTGCTTATTATGTGACAGGCTACGATAAGACGGTCTTCAAGAATGTTTCCATTTCAATTGATGGCGTGTAAAACCACTTGTTAGCTGTAAAAAGTTTTTCCCAACCCGTACCGGTGTTGATATAACAACCTTCAGGCAGTCCTCCGCCACCGGTTTTGGAAGGTTATAAACAATCATCCCCTTGACGTGCTCCTTCAAGGGATCCGACGAACTTGCCGACGAAAGTTCCATGCGGGGTAGTAATAAACCTTTGCTTGATGTTTCTCCCGTTTCTTTTAAATCTAATAACGCATTTTCATTGGGATTACCCAATGAACCAATAGTAACTTGTCCTTGTACAGTAACTACAGATGCTATAACAAAAATAACCAGGTAAATAATCCGTTTCATGACAAATATAAAAATTAAAAAGTGAATAAAAATTTCTCAAAATTAGAACTTATTTTAATATAATGTTGAAGGTGTAAAAAACGATGGCCTTTAATAATAAGTAATTTCAAAATTTCGTTATATTAATTCGCTTAAAATAAGCAATATATAAATATCAGCTGAATTTAAAATTTCGCTACTAAACTCATTTGGATTTTTGAAATTTTAAATACTAAAGAAGCGAATGGAGTTATTCCGGGTTCATAATCCCCCGGAACATATATAAATATTGGCGGATTAAAAGAAAAGTTGTACCTTAGTCGCAATTTTAATTATATACACATGAAAAAAAATAAATTAATCACATGAAACATCACAATTACTTAAAAACGCTGGTTATCTTCAGTTATTCGATTTGTATTTGCATGGGAATAACAGCCAAAACAGTAAGTAAATTAGAGATTTACAATACGGAAACAGGTCAAAAAACTGTTCTCAAGGAATTTCCATACCGGATTGAAGCGCCAAACTGGACAAAGGACGGAAAATACCTGATTTACAACAGCAGTGGAAAACTTTATCAGATAGATATCAATCAGCCGGAGAACGACATGATAATTAATACCGGTTTTGCCGGCAATTGCAATAATGACCATGTATTATCAGCCGACGGCAAACGGATAGCTATCAGCCACGGAACAAGGGAAGACGGAAAATCAAGGATTTATATTCTTCCCCTCGCCGGAGGCATTCCTGCTTTGATTACTCCGATGGCGCCCAGTTATTTACACGGATGGTCGCCGGACGAAAAAACCTTGGCTTATTGCGCCGATCGCAACGGTAATTTTGACGTTTACTCCATTCCGGCCGAAGGCGGCGTTGAAACGCGATTGACAACAGCAGAAGGCTTGGACGACGGACCGGAATATTCACCCGACGGCAAACAAATCTGGTTCAATTCTTCCCGCACCGGCTTGATGCAAGTCTGGCGAATGAATCCCGATGGAAGCGAACAAACACAGGTTACTTTTGATACCGAACGCAATTCGTGGTTTCCGCATGTTTCACCCGACGGCAAACAAGTGGTCTATATTGCTTATAAAAAGGACGACGTATCGGCTTCCGACCATCCTCCCGGAAAAAATGTGGAACTTCGCATCATGCCGCTAAAAGGCGGTGAAGCAAAAACAGTGGTGCATTTGTTCGGTGGTCAGGGAACGATTAACGTCAATTCGTGGTCTCCGGACAGCAAACGTTTTGCTTTTGTTTCGTATAATAAATAAGTGTAAATTGGGTGTATTTGACTACGTCGAACGCACCCGTGCAAATTTTCGTGGCGCTAAGTTTTGTATATTTGCAAGATATAGTATATCTTTGCGGAGTTAAAACAGCATAAACGATGAATTTAGAATTTTTGGTGCGGAAAAATATTTATCATCTCAAACCTTATTCCTGTGCGAGAGATGAATTTCAGGGTATAGCTTCTGTTCACTTGGATGCAAATGAAAGTCCTTATAACCAAGAATTGAATCGTTATCCCGATCCGCTTCAACATCAGTTAAAACAAAAAATCGCCGACCTTAAAAAAGTGCGTCCTGCACAAATTATGGCCGGCAATGGAAGTGACGAAGCTATTGATTTGGTATTCAGGATTTTCTGCGAACCGAAAGAGGATAATGTTGTGGCGATGGAGCCGACTTACGGCATGTACAAAGTGGCTGCCGATATCAATAATGTAGAATATCGTCCGGTATTGCTGGAAGAAAATTTCCGGTTGAATGCTTCCAAGTTATTGGCGGCTACTGATATACATACAAAAGTGATTTTTCTTTGTTCTCCGAATAATCCTTCGGGAAACTTGATGAATCGGGAAGAAATGCTGGCAATCGTGCAAAATTTCAACGGAATTGTTGTCATCGACGAAGCATACGCCGATTTTTCGACCGAACCGACTTGGCTGAAAGATTTGGATAAATACGCAAATCTCATTGTCTTACATACTTTTTCCAAAGCATGGGGATTGGCTTCCTTGCGTTGCGGATTGGCTTTTGCTTCGGAAGAAATCATCGCCTTGTTCAATAAAGTGAAATATCCATACAACGTTAATACGCTCACTCAGAATAAGGTGCTTGACGAACTGAATTACGGAAGCCGGAAAAACGCCTGGGTGGAGATGATTCTCAAAGAGCGCGAACCGCTTGAAAAAGCATTAAAAGCATTACCCATGGTTGAAAAAATCTATCATTCGGATGCGAATTTCCTTTTAGTCAAAGTAAAAGACGCCGATAAAACCTACCGGTTTTTATCGGAAAGAGGCATTATCGTTCGTAATCGCAATAAAATTCCATGGTGCGATAATTGTTTGCGGATTACGATTGGAACTCCCGATGAGAACAGCGCCTTAATCAGCGCATTAAAAGAATTTAGCGAATGAAACGAGTCCTGTTTATCGACCGCGACGGCACTTTGATTGTCGAACCGCCTGTAAGTTTTCAGGTTGACAATTTAGAGCAGTTGGAATTTACGCCGGCTGTGATACGCAACTTGTATTTTATCAGGAGAAAGTTGGACTTTGAATTGGTAATTGTGAGTAATCAGGATGGTTTAGGAACGCCTGTCAATCCTTTGGAAAATTTCGAAACCGTACAACGGAAAATGCTGAATGTGTTTCAAAACGAAGGAGTTGCTTTCGACAAAATATTCATCGACCCGTCTTTGCCTGAAGAAAATTTGCCGACAAGAAAACCGGGAACGGCTATGCTAACGGAATATTTGTCAGGCGACTACGATTTGACAAATTCTTTCGTAATCGGCGACCGTTTGACAGATGTGGAATTAGCGAAAAATTTGGGATGCAAAGCCATTCTCTACAACGACGAGTCGCTTTTGGAACAAAACGAATCCTTAAAACCATTTTGTGCTTTGGCAACAACGAATTGGGACAGAATTTCGGAATTTCTCTTTGCAAAAGAGCGTCGCGCGGTTGTTCAACGCACAACCAAAGAAACGGATATTTGTGTGGAAATCAATTTGGATGGAAGCGGAAAAACTACTATATCAACCGGTTTGCATTTTTTCGACCACATGCTGGAACAAATTGGAAAACATTCCGGAATGGATTTGACCATCCGGGTGAAAGGCGATTTGGAAGTGGACGAACATCATACGATTGAAGATACCGGAATTGCTTTGGGCGAAGCTTTGTTTCAAGCCTTGGGCAATAAACGGGGAATTGAAAGATATGGATTTTATCTGCCTATGGATGAGTGTGTTTGCATGATTGCCCTGGACTTTGGCGGACGCCCGTGGTTGGTTTGGGATGCCGCATTCAAACGGGAAAAAATCGGAGATGTGCCGACGGAAATGTTCATGCACTTCTTCAAATCCTTGAGTGATGCGGCAAAAATGAACTTAAACATCCGGGCGGAAGGTGAAAACGAACATCACAAAATCGAAGGAATATTCAAAGGATTTGCCCGGGCGATTAAAATGGCGATCAAACGGGATATTTTTAATTTTGAATTGCCTTCTACGAAAGGAACTTTATAATGATTTATAATTATGAATTATAGTATGAAACTGTTTTTTCTGATTTGCAGCGCTTTTCTCTTCTGCTCCTGCGACAAGATTTTTCTGGACGTAGAAGGGAAAGAAGCTGATTTACAAGGTAAATGGCAAATGAACAATGCCGATACGGTCTATTACAACTTTCAGAACAATCTGTTTCTATATCAGATTTACCGAGTAAAAGACCAAATGTCGGGAGCGTATGGATATTATGTCATGCGTGGCGATACGGCCATTGATATACTATTGTTAAGAAAACACTCCCCATTTCCTTTGGACTATTTGGGATGGGATACCATCTATACTTCAGACGGAAATGATACGATATGTAAATTGTTCAAAATAAAACAATTGACAAACAAAAAATTAATTTTATCATCGGATAGGGAAGATATTTCCTTCCATAAATTTTAGAAAAAATTCATCACTATTAAAAATATATAAAATTATGAAATCAAAGATTTATTTATTAAGTTTTTTAGTTGTTTGCATTGTGTTGACTTTAGACTCGTGTAAATCCAAAGAAAGCGCTTACAAAGCGGCTTATGAGGCTGCAAAAGAAAAAGAAATGCAAGAAGATGTGCAGGATGTCACTCCTGTAGAAAAACCCAAAGTTTCTTATTCATCGCCGGCTTCGACTTCTTCTTCAGCAGTCGTTCAGAAAGAAAGAATTACGGTAGTTGACGGCTCAGGTATTCAGCAATATAATGTAGTTATCGGCAGCTTTACCAACAGAACCAACGCTGTTTCGCTGAAAGAACGGATGGAAAGGCAAGGTTATCGGTCTTACTTGGCTCAAAATGAGAGAGGTATGTATCGCGTAATCGTGGCTACATTCAGTAATAGAGCCAGCGCCGCTGCGGAAAGAGACAACATCAAAGATAAATATTATCCTGAATTTTCGGATGCTTGGATACTTGATAAAAACTAGTGAAGAGTTAAGAGTTAAGAGTTAAGAGTGAAGAGTGAAGAACTAAGAGTTAAAAATTCTTCACTCTTAACTCTTCACTCTTAACTCATCATGTTCCGGGATCTCTTTACAAAAGGAGTACGTTCCCGTTTCATTATCGACCCGGCAACAATAATGTTGGAGGCCGTTGCTCACGACAAGCCACGGAACATTTAAACTCATATTGTAGCGTGCGATCTGGTCGAACGTATTTTGTTTGATGGTTATCGAAGGCGCTTTGTATTCGATAATCATCAACGGATGCAGGTATTCGTCATAAAGAACCGTATCACAGCGTTTTTTTACGTTTCCCAATTCAATGCCGATTTCGTTTGCCAGGCGGGATTGCGGATAATTTTTGTGTGTAATCAAAAAAGAAACAAAGTGTTGACGGACAAACTCTTCCGGCGTCAAACGCACATAAGATTTTCGTAAACGATCAAAAACATACGTTTTTCCGTTCTCTTTTCTGATTTTTAATTCCGCCGGCGGAAGATTTAATTCCAACATTTTCTCGTTTCCTATTTTTTAATTACCTTTGCAAAATTACACAATTATGAAAACAAAACAAGAAATAGTTGAAAATTGGTTGTCGCGTTATACGAAAAGACCATTGTCGGATTTCACGGAATATATTTTATTGACCAACTTCAATAAATACGTTGAAATCTTTGCCGATTACTACAAAGTACCGATTGTAGGTCTGGATGGCAATATGCCGAATGCTTCAGCCGAAGGAATTACCATTATCAATTTTGGGATGGGTTCTGCGAATGCCGCTACAGTCATGGACTTACTAAGCGCCATTAAGCCCAAAGCCGCTTTGTTTCTGGGAAAATGCGGCGGTTTAAAATCTAAAAACGCGGTGGGCGACTACATCCTGCCGATTGCCGCTATCCGTGGAGAAGGTACTTCCAACGATTATTTACCTCAGGAAGTCCCCTCGTTGCCGGCATTCAGCCTGCTTCGCGCCGTTTCTTCCATCGTGCGGAATCATGGAAAAGACTATTGGACGGGAACCATTTACACAACCAATCGCCGCGTATGGGAATACGATGAAACATTCAAAGAATATCTTCGGAAAATCCGCTCGATAGGTGTTGATATGGAAACCGCCACCCTGTTTACCGTTGGTTTTGCGAACCAAATTCCTACGGGAGCGCTTTTGCTGATCAGCGACCAACCGATGATCTCGGAAGGTATCAAGACTGAAAAAAGCGACAGGGTTGTTACCCGAAACTTTGTAGAAGAACATGTCCTAATTGGAATCGAGTCTCTGAAAACAATTATTGAAAATAAAGAAACGGTGAAACATCTCCGGTTTGAGTGGTAAAACTATGGCTAAAGAATTGGGATTCGAGGAAATAAAACGGGGCATTTTGTCAAAAAATTATGCGCCGGTTTATCTGTTTCAGGGCGATGAATCCTATTTTATCGACCAATTGACTGATTTGCTGGTTGAAAACGTTCTGGACGATTCGGAGCGCGATTTCAATCAACTCATTTTTTACGGCTTGGAAACAAATGCCCGCACGGTCATTACCGCTTGCAAACGTTTTCCGATGATGTCGGAACGGCAGTTGGTGGTCCTGAAAGAAGGGCAGAATATGAAGGACATTGACGAGCTGGTACATTACGTTAAACAGCCGCTCCATTCAACCGTTTTAGTGATCAATTATAAACAAGGGAAATTGGATGGAAGGAAAAAATTAGCCGGTGAAATCGGGAAAATCGGCGTTTCTTTTGAATCCAAAAGGTTATACGAAAATCAAATTCCCGCTTTTATTATTAATTATCTTCATGGGAAAAAGATAAAAATCGACCAGAAATCCCCTCAATTACTGACCGATTATCTGGGAAACGATTTGAGCAAGCTGACTAACGAACTGGAAAAACTGATTATTTCGCTTCCTCCAAGTAATGCGGAGATAACATCTTCATTGATAGAAAAAAACATCGGCATCAGCAAGGATTACAACAATTTTGAATTGCAGAAAGCCATTGCTTCAAGAGACATTTTGAAAGCCAACCGGATTGCGCAATATTTCGAACGAAACCCGAAAAATAATCCTTTAATCGTCACATTAGTCGTCCTGTTCAACTTTTTTGCCAATCTCATGATTTGTCATTATGAAACGAATAAGACCGACACCCGGCTGATGTCGGTACTCGGTTTCCGGTTCAACTTCCAAATTACGGACTACATGCAAGCTATGAAAAACTATAAGCCGGGGAAAACCCTGCAAATCATTTCTCTTATCCGGACTTGCGATGCCAAATCCAAAGGTTTTGAGAATACTTCGGTGCCCGATGGAAAGTTGCTGGAAGAATTATTGTATAAGATTATGCATTGATTTTTATTTCGCTTTTTCCGCCCGGTTTTCACAAGTCTTGCATAATTCGGTAATATTCTTCAGTTCACGGGCTTTTGCCACCGTACCTTCAAAAATCTCATCCGTTCTGCTGGAATTGATGTGCGAACAATCGTTATATAAATGGTATTTCGTACCGGATTTTGTCCAGAAAACATCGTTTGCACCGGTCAATTCTTCTACGCGATTGGTTTGTCGGGTATATTGTTCAACCGAAGGAGGATTAAAATCTGCACTCGTTACACCGGCGATTATCAAGGCAATAGCGGCAATTCCGCCAATGATTCCCTTTTGCTTTCCGCTTAAATCCTTATTGATAAAAATCAAAATCACCAAAGGCAGGAAGGCAATTAGTGAGACAATTACACCTAACTGATTCTGAATAAAAAATTTCACCGACTCTTTCTCTGAAGCAGGATCTAAACGGTTCGCTTTTTTCCAGATTTGCGAGCCAATGATTACTAAAATCAAATCAACGACAATCAACGTTATCAGCCAAATCCACGTACTTGTTTCAATGGGTTTGGCGCTTTTAAACAACACTGCAATAGCTCCAATTTCAGCACAAATTCCCAAAAACCATAGAACACCGGCTATCAAGCGGGATTGCGTCGCTCTGCCTTTACTTTCGGGTGTCGGAACAAAAGTTTTCTCTGTTCTCTGTTGTTGTATCGGGGTTGGTTCGTCTCCCCCGACGCGGGTTACTTTTTTATCAGTTGCCATTTTTAATAATTTTAAAGTTAATTGATTAGCGTGGCAAATATAGTTATTTTAATTATCTTTGACAACAGAAATTCATAATTTTAAATAAATCACATGGACTACTACGAAATTCAATTAACACTAAATCCCAATACGGAAATACACAGGGATGTACTTTCGGCTTTGCTTGCCGACATCGGTTTTGAAAGTTTTGTCGAATCCGAACAAGGTGTGACGGCCTATATTCCTGAAAATCAGTATTCGGAAAATCAGTTATCTTCTGTTTTGGGAGACCTTCCCCTACCCGATTTATCGGTTCAATACCAAGCTGTTTACGTGAAAAGCAAGGATTGGAACGAGGAATGGGAAAAATATTTTTTTCAACCTATCATTATTGATAACCAAGCAGTTATACACAGCTCTTTCCACAAAGATATTCCGGTATTGAAATACGACATCGTGATTGACCCGAAAATGGCTTTTGGCACGGGACATCACGCCACGACTTCCATGATGGTATCTTATCTTTTGGAAACGGAACCAAAAGGGAAATCAATGCTTGATATGGGTTGCGGTACAGCTGTTTTAGCCATTCTTGCCGCCATGAAAGGCGCTCAACCGGTCAGGGCAATCGACAACGACGAATGGGCTTACAAAAATGCGATGGAAAATATCCGGTTAAATAAAACGCCTGATATTCAGGTAGAATTGGGAGATGCATCCCTGCTTGGAAATGAAACTTATGATTTTATTTTTGCCAATATCAATCGCAATATTTTATTGAACGACATTCCAACTTATGTGAAATGTATGCGTCCCGGTTCTTCACTGTTTATGAGTGGATTTTTCAGGGAAGATGCAAGTATAATCATAGAAACCGGTAAAAAACAGGGTTTGGAATTGGTTTCGGAAAAAGAAAACGGGCAATGGAAGGCTTTGGAATTGAGAATTGAGAATTGAGAATTGAGAATTGAAAGTTGAGAATTGAGAATTGAAAATATTCGGTTTAGAATCAAAAAGTTAGATAGAATTATTGGCGTAGAGTATTTGTAATTCAAAAAAAAGTAGTACTTTTGCGGTCGGGTAAGTCCTATACGGTCAGCTCCCTTCAAATCCCCCAGGGCTTGACAGCAGCAAGGGTAGTTGGTTGTAGCGACGCGATATAGTAAGCTTACCCTTTTTTTGTCTCTATGCGTTTGCTTTTTGACATAAATAAAATCTATCATGATTCTTCGTTCTTCCCTCAATGAATCAGGAATTACCCCATATTTCGGTAGTTATGCGTTACAAAGTTACTATTCTTTTTGTTAAATTATATGTACAATTATCTGATAATTATTTTTTTATTAGTAACTTTGTAACCTCTCTATAAGAGAATGAAAAATAATTGAATTTATTATAAAACCGTATTTCATTAAACATTATGCATAAATTAACTTTTTTTTTATTAGTTGTAATTTTTACTTTTTTTTACCTTCCCTTACCGGCGAAAGAAGTATATGATGAGTCTGCGCAACTTCGCTCTATTGCAGCTATTGAAGATCCGAAAGACCAATTGCGGATTAATCTCTCATCAGATACGGATGGCTCGGATGACCTTTTTTATCTTAACTTTGCCGATAGTTACTCTGAGGCTTTCAAGTCAATAGAAGACGCGATAAAATTGTCAACCGTTTATGAGAAAAAGCCTGCCGTATATAGTTTACAAGAGGGAGCGAACCATGCCTTGTTTGTGTATGGGATTCCGATGAAAGATAGCAGGAACGTCAGGATAGGATTTTCTGTTCCCACAGCCGGCGCTTATACATTTTCATTGGATGTACCGAGTAGAACTGATTTAAGGAGTGCAGAGTTGATTGATCACAATACAAAAGATACGATCAACCTGCTGCGAAAATCATATCATTTTAGTACGGAACAGGTTAAAGAGAATAGCACGAGATTTTCGATACTCATAAACGATCAACCACACGTTATACCAATGCTTGTTGAAGGTGGCATGCATATTAGCGGCCCCCTGCGGTCGGATGGTGCGATACATGTTTCTGCCGGCGCCGGCGCCGGTAAAATTGATATTGATGATGGTATTGGTAGCGAAGTAGCAGTGTTAAAAACAGATACGATCATTTTTTATTCGAATGACAAATTCGACGGATTGTTGAGAAACCTGAATACAACACCAGATGGAGGAGTAAAAGGGCTTGATCCTGATACCAGTCCTATACAAGTCATTCTTCGAAAAAAATTCGAGGATAACAAGTGGACTTATTTTTCACTTCCTTTTAAAGCCGGTAAGGATCTTAAACGAGGAGGTAAAACGGTTCCGACCACAGAATATGATCTTTTTGAATTCAATCCTAAGGGCCGATCCACCGGAGGCAGACCGGACACAGCTATTGTGTGGAAAAGAGTTGGTACGCTCTCTACGAATACTGATTATGCAAAAGCAAACGGTTATCAAATCAAGTTTGATAACGGCAAGGGTGGAGATATTGATTTTATTTCTAATGATCCGGATGATATAGATACCTTATTCAGTACCAGTAAGGCTAAACCGGTAAAATATACTACCTATGGAACCCCGGCGGGTATATGGGATGACCATAATGGCGATAATTGGGCTTTTATAGGCGGGCTTTTTTCTACTGCCTATACGATTAGTCAAGGCACTACTGATTACAGGGGAACGATTTATTATCGGGAAGTGGAAAGTTCTCAAGCAGCGCCGGGCACGTTCCGATTCGGCGAGGCTGTTTTAAGTGATGCTATTGTGTCCAAAACCATAGGACCGTTCACACCATTTTATATCCAAGGTAGATATTCCACAGGTGATACATTAGATACTTTTAATTTTAACGCAGGTGTCGCAGGCCTTTTGCTCGAAAGTGTGGAATTCCGCTCATCTAATGATAATTTGATAAAAGATCAATTGTATTTTGCGCTTTCTTCGGATAAAAACGACTCGTATGACCGTTTTTACCTTAACTTTGCCGATAATTATGTTGAGTCTTTTCAGACAATAGAAGATGCGGTAAAAATGTCAACCGCTTATGGCAGCAGACCTTCCGTATATAGTTTACAGGATGGAACGAACCGGGAACTGGTTGTGAACGGGCTTCCGATGAAAGATGAAAGAGAAGTGAAGATGGGATTCTCCATTCCTGAAGCCGGCGATTATACGATTTCTTTAGATGCAAGACACAAGCAAGATGTATGGAGCGTGATTTTATTGGATAAAGTTACAGGTAAAAAAATAGATTTGTTGCAAACCCCGTATTCGTTCCATACAAGTGTAGTTGAAGGTGAAACCGGAAGATTTACCTTATTTATCAACAGCTCCTATACGGATATTCCGTCAATAGATGCCGTTAAGCCGTATGCTTATGCAAAAGATAATGTATTGACGATTAAGAATTTGTCGGAAGGAGATAATGTTTCGGTTTACGATCTGGCCGGTCGTACGATTGTATTGGGTAAAGCTGCCGGAAAAGAATTTTCAATCGGTTTGAGTCAGAAAGGGGTGTATGTTGTAAATGTGAAAGGAGGAGAAACAACCGTTTTGAAAGTCCTGAATAAGTGAAAAAAGACGATAAAACCATAATTTAGACAATTTAAAATTAAAAGAAAATGGACATTATTAACAGAGTGAAAAACATTCTGCTCACTCCTAAAACGGAATGGCAGACCATTGAGACTGAAAATACGCCTCATGTAAAAGTATTTACATCCTATGTAGTGCCATTGGCGCTAATTCCCGCAATTGCTGCCTTTATTGGCTACGGACTGATCGGTTATTCCGTACTTGGAGTGCATATCGGTGGAATCGGCTGGGGCATCCGGTATGCAATCATTCAATATGTCACGATGTTGGGTGGAACCTATCTCACAGCGTTTGTCATCGATACATTGGCAAACAGTTTTGGAGCGACGAAAAATCTTGACAAAGCTTATTCGCTTGTGGCATACGCTTATACACCTGCGTTGGTTGGCGGCGTGTTCTACCTTATTCCGGCTATCTCGATACTGGCTTCATTGGCAAGCCTTTACAGTCTTTACCTTCTCTACATTGGCTTGCAACCGATGATGAAACAGCCTGCGGAAAAAACTGTTCCCTATTTCATAGTCAGTTTGGTAGTGATGGCTGCGGTGGCTGTGGTATTGTCCATAGTGCTGGGAGCGATATTGCTGACAGGAGCGATGGTATAAAAACCCAACACACGAATCGTTCCCGGTGGGTTTTGTATTATTTGATTTTCAATATTTCCTTTTCAATTAAAACTTGTATTTGATTGCGGACAGCTATGGCTTGGCGGACATTTTGGGCATTCGATGATACGGCGATAGTCATGTTTTCTTCCTTCTGAATGGCGGGAGAAATAAAATCGCAAAGCAAAGGATTGTCGCAAACAGAAGCCAATATTCCACGCTTTCCGCACGCGGTTTTTATTTGCTGATTCAACGTTTCATTTCCGGTGCAGATATAAACCAAAAATGCCCCGTTTAAATCATCCGCTTCATATTCCTTTTTTATTAATTGGAAAGGCAAATTTTCAAATTCCGGATGAAATTCCGGTGCAATAACCGTTGCTTCCGGAGTAAAACGACTCAGGATAGCGGATTTATGGAAAGCGACTTTTCCTCCGCCGATAATCACGATCTTCTTGTCAGTGATATCAATGGAAATGGGTAGAAAATTCTTTTGCATAACCGGAACATGATTCTTTTAGTTTTTGCTCTGTTGTTTCGCCCTTGGCAATCAGTTGTATTCCCGGAGGAATTTCTCCGTAAATTTCGGAAAACGCTTCTACACCTGAAGGCGAAGAAAAAATGATTTTCTGAAATTGAGCAAGGTCTGTCTTTTCCGCTTTTTTATTGATGGTATTTCGGTAAACCGGAATATCTACGACCTGATTTCCGAGCTTTGAAAGTTCCTCCGAAAGGTATTTCAGTCCTTTATCCGAACGGGGAAGAAGGATGCGTTTGCCTTTCAGGTTTTCTTTTTGAAAATACGCTACCAAACTTTTTGCCGATTCGATTTCCGGTTCAAAATCGGGAGAGACTTGGTGTTCATTTAATTCGCAAGTGGTTGTTTTTCCAACCGATGCAATGCGAATTTTCGCCAAATTCCGAATATCCGATTGCGTTTTATTCCATGCTTCAAAGAAATAGCGAACGCCGTAACGACTCGTAAAAATAATCCAGTCGAACGTATCTATCTCTTGAATCGCCTGTTGTAAATCCTTGTCGTCCTCTATTTTATCTATTTGAATTAAAGGTGTGTGATAGACGTTGGCATAATCCGTATCATTGGATGTTCCGGTAATCAGGACTTTTTGCTGATGCGATTGCTGATTTTCCAGTGCCACGACTTCGCCCACAATGATTAATACCGGTATTGTATTTTTTATCACGGTGTACTGCAATTCTTTTAGCGAGGAAAATCCTGTTTTTTGGTCGGGCAACGAAACATTATGCACCAAAGCGGCGGGTGTATTTTCCGGACGACCCGACGCAATCAACTTTTTGGCAATCGTTGAAATATTTGACCCTCCCATATAATAGACCAAAGTGTCGGCAGATGGAATTTGCAGATTTTCGACCGAATGTCCGGTAACGAAAGCGACCGAAGAGGACAGTCCTCTGTGAGTCAGTGGAATATGCGTGTAAGCCGACAGGGCGATTCCCGCCGAGATGCCCGGAATGACTTCCACTTCTACCAAACGGCTTTGCAGATAATCAATTTCTTCGCGTCCGCGGGCGAAAATCATGGGGTCTCCCCCTTTCAGCCGGACTGTGTTTTTTCCCGATACGGCAGCGCGGTAAAGCCTTTCGTTGATTTCATCCTGCGAGGAATGATGATGGCCTTTGCGTTTTCCGACATACGCTTTCTCGCCCGGATAACGCGACAGAAAAGATTGGTCGAGCAAATCATCGTGAAAAATAATATCTGCCTTCGCGAGCGCTTTATCTCCGCCCAGAGTCAACAAATCGGGATTGCCCGGCCCAAAACCCACCAAAGTTACTTTGCCATAGCGCTTGCGAACATCGTGTGAAGCAAATAATTGTCGGATGCTTTGCCTGCCTTTTCGTCCCACTATCGCTAAATTTCCTTGCAGGGGATGCGTTTGAAAAGGAAGTATTTCAGCCGCTCGATGCGCCAGTCCCAATCGTTGAAGGGCGCACGAAGCCACAATAAGCGCCTCAACGAAACCGGCATCAACTTGGGCAATCCGTTCTTCGATCGTTCCCCGGATGCTGACAATTTCCAAATCCGGACGGTAGCTCAACACTTCCCTTTTTCGAGCAGCCGAACTTGTTCCCACTCTTGCTCCTTGAGGAAGTTGAGCCAATGTCCGATTATTTTTACTGACCAAAGAATCTGTTTTATCGAAAGCCTCCAGCAAGGCAAATATTTCCAAACCGGGAGAGAGCGGGTAAGGGAGGTCTTTGGCGGAATGAACGGCAATATCGGCTTCGTCCCGGAGGATGGCTTCATCCAATTCGCGGGTGAAAAAATCGGAAGCAATGTTATCCATCAGGGAAATCTGTTTATTTTTATCGCCAAAAGATTGCATAGTAGAGAGTTGATAGGAAAAAGCAGAAAAAAAAGAAAGCGCTTCTTTCACTTGGATAATGGAAAGAGGGCTGTTTCGACTGATTACTTTTAGAATTTTCATCTGTCAATATTCAATTTTTCCCTTTCCGACTTCGCCACCATCACCGCCACGCAAGTATCGCCGTAAACATTAACGGCAGTGCGCATCATATCCAATATTCTGTCCACACCAATCACCAATCCGATACCTTCCAACGGAAGACCGATTACATTCAGTATCAATGCCATCATAACCAATGCCGCCATCGGAACTCCGGCTGCGCCGATAGCGCAAAGCAGAGACGTGAAAACCACTAAGATTTGTTGTACGACAGTCAGGTCAATACCATAAGCCTGGGCAATGAAAATCACCGCCACACATTCCAGCAAGGCTGCTCCGTCCATATTAACGGCTGCGCCTAAAGGAATGGTGAAGTTGGTAATTTTGGAAGAAACACCGTCTTTGTGTTCCACTGCGTGCAAAGTCAAGGGCAAAGTCGCACCCGAAGAGGCGGTTGAAAAAGCGGTCAGCAAAGGGGTGGACATATTCTTGAAATGTCGCCAGGGGTGTACGTGATAAAATCGCATGAGCAATGGAAGCCAAACAAAAGTATGAATCAATAATCCGGCAATGACCGTTAAGACATACAGCAACATGGTTTGAATCAGCGCCAAAGAATCGGTAGTTGTCCCAAACTGTTTCATTACGATGGCAAAAATTCCCAGCGGCGAAAAACGGATAACGATTTTAGTGATTTGTAAAGTCAGTTCCAAAGCGCCTTTGAAAAAGCCCAGCAGGGAATTTTTCCCTTCCGGCGATATTTTAGGAATATTCAATGCCACTAAAAAAGCAAGCAAGATGATGGGCAGTGTGTAGTTTTGCGTGAAAGCATAAACGATATTTTTCGGAACAAATCCAACAACAATGTCGCGAATGGTCGTTTGTCCAACGGTTTCCGGTACGACAGAGAGATTTCCCACCTGCACATTGCTCCCGGGTTGAATGAAATTGACTAATGCCAAACCGGTGAAAATCGCAATGACCATGGTTAACACATAAAGCCCCATGGTTTTGAGACCTAATTTCCGCAATCCGCTTCCGGTTTCCTGTATGCCGGTAATACTGTTGACAATAGAAAAGAATAAAATCGGCACGATGAGCATGCTCAAAGCGTTCATAAATAAATCGCCCATCCACGAAACGTAGGGCGTTCCTCCCGGAAAGAATATTCCGGCAACGGCGCCCAAGACCAATGCCAACAGTATCTGCCAATGTAACTGTAATTTCATATTCCTAATCGGTTTTTCCTCCCCTCTCCCTTTAGGAGAGGGGCTGGGGGTGAGGTGTTATATGATATTTTCCAAGTATTTATAACCACTTCCGGTGTTCAGCAATAAAACGGTTTCACCGGCTTTTATCCATCCTTCTTGATTCAAGACTTTGTATGCATGCCAAAGCGCTGCGCCTTCCGGCGCCACGAACAAGCCTTCGTGAGCGCCTAATTCACGCAAGGCAGACAATATATCCGCATCGTTGACACTGACCGAATTGCCGTTGCTATCCCGCAATACCTGCAAAATGACTTTATCGGCATACGGTTTGGGTACCCGCAATCCATTGGCGACCGTAAATCCATTGTCTTTGTAGGTCGAACGTTCTTCCTTTTGATGAAAAGCGGTATAAATCCCGTTGCAACTGTCACTTTGTACGGCAACCATGCGCGGACGTTTGCTGCCAATCCATCCCAACTGTTCCAGTTCATTGAAGGCTTTCCATATACCCACGATGCCTGTGCCTCCTCCTGTGGGATAGAGAATGACGTCGGGCACCGTCCAGTTCAATTGTTCAGCGATTTCGTAGCCCATCGTTTTTTTCCCTTCGAGGCGATAGGGTTCTTTCAAGGTCGAAACATCAAACCATCCGTTTTCTGCGGCTTGTGCATTGGCTAATTTTCCGCAATCGCTGATGTTTCCATCTACTTCGGTTACGTCAGCGCCAAACAGACGCGCTTCAAATTTAAAAGCAGCCGGAGTGAGTTTCGGCATGAAAACGTGGGCTTTCAGTCCGCCTCTGGCGGCATAAGCGGCTAATGCGCCTCCGGCATTTCCGGCAGTCGGAATAACAAACTCTTTCACTCCCAATTCTTTGGCTTTCGATACGGCAAGACTTAATCCGCGGGCTTTGAACGAACCGGTCGGATTGTTGGATTCATCTTTCAGCAGTACCTGTTTGCCTTCGGTATATTTTTCCAGATTCAACAGAGGCAAAACCGGTGTAAATCCTTCTCCGAGGCTGACGATATTTTTTTCGTCAACTACCGGTAAAAACTCTTTGTATCGCCACAAGGATGCCGGTCGATTTTTTAATTCTTCTTTAGTGAGCGTATTGGAAGCAAAATCGTATTGAGCGGAGAGAATCGCCTTACAGGATTCGTTTTTGCAGACATATTGCACTTGATGCCGGTCGTGTTGTTCGCCGCACTCCACGCACGCTAAATGCGTGAACAGGCTGTTTGTTGCTTTTGACATGGATTTATAATATTTTTATTCGTACTGCTGCTATATTTGGGTGCAAAAGTAGTAGTAAGGATTATAATAAGCAATACCATGTTTAGGGTATATAATTTGTTTCTTTATTTCAACCGTTCAATATAATGATTTCATCGCATACCTGTCGTCGGTCGTTCTAAGGAATGTATTGGGGAGGCGAATCAGGCGCAAACCTGATAGATAATTACTTATATCCGGGTACGTTTGATATTTATTCGGAAGTTCCGGCAAGAACGCTTTTGCCGACAGGTTTTGTCGTTCCCAAAGAAGACGGTGAAATAAAAATATATCAAAAATTGGCTAAATCTTTTTTTGAGGTGCTGAACCCGGAAGACCGTAAGGTCTTCTACTTGGGTAACCCCGCGGCAAGCGAAGCGCAGCCCGGGGTAGAAGGGATTAAAAAAGCGCGTAGCGCTTATGCGTTTATAGCCGGGTGCGACAGCGCCCGGAATAAAATGAATGTTCCCCAACCAAGCGCCGCGTAGCGGTGCTGTATTTGGATTCCGTCCGTCCATATCAATTTCCGATAACCGATGTTTCCAATTACATAAACAACAATTCCGGGCGCTGTCGCACCCGGCTATAAACGCGAAAGCGCTACGCGCTTTTTTAATCTCTCCCCTTTTTACTATAATATCTCTACCGTCATTGTGAGTCCCATAATTGTACATTCCCTGATTTTCACTACCTTTGCCCCCAAATTCAAAAAAAATAGCCATGCGTTTATCCGCTAAATTCATTCTCATCTATTGCTTCTTCGCAGCATTGCTTGCAGCGCCGGCCGTCGCACAAAGTTCTTTGACGAATACGGTTGATTCGCTCAATCGTCTTGCTTCACTTTGCTATAAACGCCACGATTACAGTCAGGCGGGCGAATACGGTCGGCAAGCGATGAATATATGCCGCAAAGCCGGCGATATGGAAGGTTATGCCAAGTATGCGCATTCCGTGGGACAATGTTACAACTAGGCGGGCCTGTATTTTGAAGCGATGGAAAATTATCTGATTGCCCTGCACTACCGGAAGGAACAGGGTAACTTCAAAGCTGCGTTTGCGGTATATAATTCTATCGGCAATGCTTATTTTTATCTGGGCGATTACGCTTCCGAATTGCAGTGGTCGAAAGAAGCGCTGGAATTTGCCCGTGTGAAAGGCGATACACTCAACGAAGCCCAATTCGCGGTTCACTGTGCCGATGCCTGTAACAAATTGTCGGATAGCCTGTCGGCGTCGGCTTACTACGACCGCGCTATGGAACTCTATCGCATGGCGGGCGACACGGCGCAAATGGCAATGACGCTCAACAATCAATCGTCCTCGTTTGCTCCCGCTTCCGCAGAAAAACTGTCCGCGCTTAAAGAAAGCGCACGGCTGTATGAAAAGATGACTCCGTCGGCGGAAACGCAAAGTCTGCTGTCGCACGTCTATTGCAATACAGGCATCTGGTATGCCGCGGCAAATCGGCACGACAGCGCCGCAATATACTACGACAAAGCCATGAACACCGTGAATGTGTCGGGCGACAAATACAAAAAGATTTTTGTGTACAGCCATATTGCCGAATATTATATTAAGCGCAACAATCCGGCCAAGGCAAAACAACTGTCGCTGGAAACTGTTGAACTTATTCACGATGTGGCAGGCGACAATCATACTTTCGACATTGCGCTGAAAGTCCTGAGCAAGATATACGCGCTCGAAAACGACTATGGCCGCGCTTACGAAACCCTGTTAAAATGGAGCGCGGTAAACGATTCCGTTCATGCAAAATCTTTGCGCGAAGAAAAAGACAAAATCAACAGCCGTTATACTTTTGAGAGCCACCGGCAGGAGCAACTTGAGAAACGGAAACGCATTGCGGAACGCAACCGCAACTACTTCATTTTCGCCCTCGGCGCCTGCCTGTTATTAGCCGTTGCGCTTGGAATCTACATCTATTACAACCGGAAACTCGCGTGGAAAAACCGCGAACTCATCCGCAAGGCGCAGCAGTGGGCAAATGTCGAGCCGTCTTCGATGATAGCGGATACGGACGAACTTCCCGAAGAAGAAGAACTGCCGAAAGCCGCCGAACCCGATGAAACGGACAAACTGCTTTTCGCCGAAATCGAACATCTGATCGACGGAGGCTTATACAGGGAAAGTAATCTCTCATTGTATATGCTTGCCGCAAAAACAAACCAAAATCCGACCTACATCTCAAAAGCGGTCAGCCGGTACACGGGAAAAACGTTCAAGACATGGCTCAACGAATACCGGATAAAGGAAGCGGTACGCCTCCTTTCCGACAAAAATAACCCCAATATTTCCATCGACACGCTTGCATTTGACACAGGATTCAACGACCGGACAACTTTTTACCGCGTATTCAAGAAAACGACCGGTATATCGCCTACTGACTTTAAAAAGAACGGATTACACAAATAACAAGGCATTAAAATTTTGCCCGTACCGGAAAAAAGATGTTGCATTTCATGAAATGCAACATCTTTTTTGTTTACACCTTTTACTTTTGCACCGCTCGAAACCATTGTAAAGGACAAACTCGAAGAAAAAGAAAAAACAGATGTCAAACTTCAAAACAATAAGATATAATGTATAAACAAAAAATCATTCTCGCCTGCCTGCTATTGTTCACAATTGCACCGGCAGTACCGGCGCAGCAGGCAGATTCGCCCGAACCGCAACCTGCAACGCCTGCCGTAGAGACGCAATGCATTGCGTCTCTACAAATCCGCACCAACCTCCTCTACTGGGCGGCGGCAACGCCCAACCTCGGCATGGAGTGGAAACCGTCAAACAGTTTCGGCGTCCTGGTAAACGGCGCATGGAGCCACTGGATATGGAGCGGCGAGGGCAGACACCACCGCACATGGATGGTGTCGCCCGAAATACGATATTATTTCGGTGGTAGGGGCGTTGCGCGCAACGCCCTTACGCACAACGCCCCTACGGGATGGTTTATCGGCATCGAAGGACACGCCGCCGAATTTAATTTCAAATTCAAGGACACCGGCTACCAGGGCGACGCGCTCGGCGGAGGACTGACCGGCGGCTACCGCCTGTCGCTTGGTAGAGACGCGATTAATCGCGTCTCTACATTCTATCTGGAATTCAGCCTCGGATTGGGCTATACACAGCTCAAATACGACACTTACCACCGCTCCAACGACATAATGGTAAGGAAAGAAAGCAACCTGAAAAAGAATGTGTTTGCGCCAACACAGTTAGGAGTTTCACTGATTTTTAAATTATAGATTATGAAAAATATAATAGTAAAACTATCATTAAGAACTTTAAGGTCTTTAAAGGCCTTAAAGTCCTTAACCGCCATAGCAGCCATAGTATGCTGCCAGACAGGCTGCGTAAAAGAGCCGCTCTACGACACCGACCACCCCGAACACGGGAAAATAACGATTTCCACCCGCTGGGACGACCGGGGCGAGGGCATCGGGATACCCGGCGAACATACGGTCAGGACAAAGCACGCCGCGTCGGAACACAGCCATACGGCATCCCTGACGGGTACGGTCAATTCGCTGGACGAACTCTTTCCGGCAGGCAGCCACCGCATACATGTATATAATGCGGCGGAAAATATTACGGTAAGCGGCGCCACCGCCATCGCCGACTACGCGGCAGGCGAAATCGGATGGCTGTTCACCGGAACGGAAAACGCGGACATCGAAAAAGACAAAATCCACCATGTTACCGTCGCCATGCGCCAGCAAGTACGCCAACTGACGCTCATATTCGACGTTACGGGCGACGCCCGCGACCGGCTTTCCGGCGTCGAAGCAACCCTTTCGGGTGCGGCAGGAGCCATCAATATCGAAAATGGAAATCCTGTGGGCGAAGCCGTTACCGTTCCCATCTCCTTCAAGTCCTTAAATTCCTCCAGTTCTTTTGCCGCAACCATCCGCCTTCCGGGGATAACCGGCACGGAGCAAACCCTGTCGCTGACCCTGCATTTTGCCGGCGGCAACCCGCAGTCGTTTACGCTGACCTCCGACTTATCGGATGCGCTCGCCGCCTTCAACGCCGACAAGAAAACCCCGC
>BNTV01000087.1 GCA_025996865.1 Bacteroidia bacterium | reverse complement strand
TGTTGCCGATAATCAGGAAGTAAAGTCCGGTGAATATTTGGCGGTGATTGAGAATCCGGCAAAAACGGAAGATGTGTTGGAGCTAAAACGGTTTCTGGATGGCTTCGGGCTTCGCTCTCGCAATGACAGGCAGGCAGGGGCGGATACTGCCGGTTATTTGCCTGATAAGAACCTGCAACTGGGAAGTCTCCAATCCCTGTATTCCCAGTTTTATACAAGCCTGTTTGAATATTCCGAATACCGGCGGTTGGCGTATTTCACGCAAAAGATAAGAATGACAAAGGAACGGATTGAACAATACGAGGCGCAATACCAAAACCTGCTTCGTCAACAAAAAATCAGCAATGAACAATTTAGTTTAGCGAAGATGCAATTTCAAAGGGATTCGCTGCTGCATCTGAAAGGGCATATTTCCCACGAAGAATATGAAAAGTCACAAAACACCTATCTTCAGGGCGCGATGAGCCGGGAAAACATGCAGTCGAATGTTGACAACATGCGGATACAGATTGCACAATTGAAAGAATCCCTGCTCGACACAGGGCAGCAGGATACCGAAAAATCAAACGGTTTGCAGACGCAATTGCAGGCACAAATTTCACAGCTAAAGACCGAGATAGAATCCTGGGAAATGAATTACGTTTTGCAGGCGCCTGTCGGCGGAAAAATCACTTTTACGAATTACTGGGTTGAAAACCAAAATATTCCGACTGGCGGGGAGATATTTTCCATTGTTCCCGAAGCGGATGTCACAATCATCGGGAAAGCGCTGCTTCCGATTGCCCGTTCGGGGAAAGTAAAACTTGGGCAAAAAGTCAATATCCGTATAGAGAATTTCCCGGACAATGAATTTGGTATTTTAAGGGGGAGGGTGAAAAATATTTCGCTCGTCCCTGTGCAGGACGGACAAGCGGCAAACTACACGCTCGATATCGAATTGCCGGATGGGTTAACGACGACTTATAAAAAAGAGTTACCGTATTTACCCAATATGCAAGGCCGGGCGGAAATTGTTACGGAGGATATTTCCCTGCTGGAGCGGTTTATTTTGCCCGTGAAAAAGATATGGACGGAAAGAAAATGATCAAGTATAAAATAAGGGTATTAAAATTTTTTATTTTGCATATAAAATAGTACCTTTGTAGCCTTAAAATTTAAATCAAATTATTCATTGTATGGACATTTCGCATATAGAGCACATAGGGATAGCAGTGAAAAATATAGATGCCTGTCTTCCCTATTACGAAAACGTATTGGGTCTTAAATGCTACAATATCGAAGAAGTAGCCGACCAGAAAGTAAAAACAGCCTTTTTCAAAGTAGGACAAACCAAGATTGAGCTTCTTGAACCTACTTCCGAAGATTCTACCATTGCAAAGTTTATTGAAAAGAAAGGAGAAGGAATACATCACATCGCGTTTGCCGTACCTGATGTTGCTGCCGCTTTGGCAGAAGCCGAATCCAAAGGCGTTCAACTCATAGACAAAGCGCCTCGAGGAGGTGCGGAAGGTTTGAATATCGCCTTTTTACATCCTAAATCTACTTGTAGCGTATTAACCGAATTATGTCAATAGCAATATCGTAATTCGTAATTCGTAATTTGTAATTCGTAATTCGTAATTAAATTATATATATGAGCAATCAATTAGAAAAAGTAAAAGGACTCATCGACTTACGGGCGCAAGCTCGTTTGGGTGGAGGCGAAAAAGCCATTGAGAAACAACATGCCCAAGGGAAACTTACGGCGCGCGAACGCATCAACTTGCTGGTGGACGAAGGCAGTTTCGAAGAATTGGATATGTTTGTGGAACATCGTTGCACAAACTTCGGAATGGAAAAGAAAAAATTTCTCGGTGATGGAGTCGTAACCGGTAGTGGTACGGTTGAAGGTCGTTTGGTGTATATTTTTGCACAAGATTTTACGGTTATCGGCGGTTCTTTGTCCGAAACCATGGCGCAAAAAATCTGTAAAGTGATGGATTTGGCAATGATGGTGGGAGCGCCTGTCATCGGATTGAACGACTCCGGAGGAGCGCGTATTCAGGAAGGTATTAATGCATTGGCGGGTTTTGCTGAAATTTTTCAACGCAACATTCTGGCTTCGGGCGTAATTCCTCAGATTTCGGGAATTTTCGGGCCTTGCGCAGGCGGTGCGGTTTATTCGCCGGCTCTGACCGACTTTACCATCATGGTTAAAGGAATCAGTTACATGTTCTTGACGGGTCCAAAAGTAGTAAAAACAGTTACCGGAGAAGATGTTACGCAAGAACAACTCGGCGGAGCGGAAGTTCACGGTAGCCGTTCGGGTGTAACACATTTCGTGGTTGAAACCGGAGATGAAGGCATTTCACTTATCCGTAAATTGCTGTCTTATTTGCCTCAAAACAACCTGGAAGAATCACCAATCCGCGAAAATAATGACCCGATCGATCGTTTGGACGATTTGTTGAACGAAATTATTCCCGACAGTCCGAACAAACCTTATGATATGTATGAAGTCATCGGAGCAATTATTGACAAAGGTGAATTTCTGGAAGTTCACGCCGATTTTGCCAAAAATATTATTGTCGGTTTTGCCCGTTTCAACGGACGTTCGGTAGGTATTGTCGCTAATCAGCCCAAAACTTTGGCAGGCGTTCTTGATATCAATGCTTCCCGCAAAGCCGCTCGTTTTGTACGTTTTTGCGATGCTTTCAATATTCCGATCGTTACGTTGGTCGATGTACCGGGTTTCCTTCCGGGAACAGGACAAGAATACGGCGGCGTAATCATACATGGCGCAAAATTGCTTTATGCTTACGGCGAAGCAACCGTTCCCAAAGTGACCGTTACTTTGCGGAAATCATACGGAGGCGCACATATCGTGATGAGTTGCAAACAACTTCGCGGCGACATTAATTATGCTTGGCCTACCGCTGAAATCGCGGTTATGGGTGGCGCGGGCGCAGTAGAAGTTCTCTATGCCCGGGAAGCCAAAGATTCGGACGATCCTGCAAAATTCCTTTCCGAAAAGGAAGCCGAATATACGAAAACATTTGCTAATCCGTATAATGCGGCAAAATACGGTTACATCGACGATGTGATTGAGCCGAGAAATACACGTTTCCGCATTATTCGCGCTTTGCAGCAACTTTCGACGAAGAAACAAAGCAATCCGCCGAAAAAACATGATAATTTACCATTATGAAACCCGCATGTAAAAACAAATTAATTACACATGAAACGAAAAATAACTATCGGTTTGCGCTTGCTCCTGTTTGTCGTAATCGGTGCACAGGTGCAGTTTGCTAATGCCTTGAATCCTGAAAAAGTTGAAAACTTACGGGCACAAGATGGCATTGGTATAGGAATGACGATAACGGCTATGGCTATCGTATTTACATGCCTTGCAATGCTTTACACCGCGTTCAAATTGATTGGAAAGATCTCCGTTCGTTTGAGCCACAAGCGAGCTATGGCTTCTTCAGGATTGAGCCGCGAGGAAGCGAGAGAAATTACGCAACAGTCGGGTGAATTATTTGCCGCCATTGCCATGGCTATTTACGAAGCGACCGAACTGCACGACGAGGAAAACACGATCTTGACAATCAAAAATAAAGAAAGCGTTTATTCGCCCTGGAGTTCCAAAATTTACACATTAAGAGAATTGCCTAACAAAAGATAAAGGAAATGAAAAGTTTTAAATATACAATCAACGGAAGTGTTTATAAAGTTGTTATAAACTCGATAGAGGATACCATTGCCGAGGTCGAAGTAAATGGTACGCCTTACACAGTAGAAATGAACAAACCTACTAAAAAAGAAGTAGTTACAATCAAACGACCGGCTCAGACGACAACGCCTCCTGTGGCTCGACTACAGACAAGTTTGGGTCAGAGCGCACTGAAATCACCACTTCCCGGCGTCATTCTCGACATAACCTGTAAAGTGGGCGACACGGTAAAAAAAGGACAAAAAGTAATCGTACTGGAAGCTATGAAGATGGAAAATGCCATCAATTCCGATCGTGATGGTGTGATTAAAGAAGTGAAAGTAAACAAAGGAGATTCCGTACTGGAAGGTGCAGATCTTATTATAATTGAATAAGCGTATGGATTTTTTATCATTTATTGGAGATAATCTGCAAACCTTTTGGAGTTATACCAGTTTTGCCAATTTCACTGTCGGGCATATCGCCATGATTATAGTGGGAATGGTGTTCATTTATTTAGCCATTGCTAAGGATTTTGAACCTATGTTGCTGGTACCCATCGGATTTGGTATTTTGATAGGAAATATTCCTTTCAAAGATGCCGGTTTGGAACTGGGGATTTATGAGCATGGCTCAGTGTTAAATATTTTGTATCAAGGCGTTAAGACCGGTTGGTATCCGCCGTTGATTTTTCTTGGAATCGGTGCAATGACCGACTTTTCGGCGCTGATTTCCAATCCCAAACTCATGTTAGTTGGCGCTGCCGCTCAATTCGGTATTTTCGGGGCCTATATGATCGCTTTGGCGATGGGATTTGATCCGGCACAGGCAGGCGCAATCGGTATTATCGGAGGTGCGGACGGGCCGACGGCCATTTTCCTTACTTCCAAGTTGGCGCCTGATTTGATAGGGGTAATTGCCATTTCCGCCTATTCCTATATGGCGCTCGTTCCGGTTATTCAACCGCCGATTATGCGTTTGCTTACAACCAAGAAAGAACGGTTGATTCGCATGAAACCGCTCCGCGTAGTTTCGCAAACGGAAAAAATCATGTTTCCGATTATCGGTTTGATGCTGACTTGCTTTTTTGTGCCTTCGGGTCTTCCGCTGTTGGGAATGTTGTTTTTCGGAAACTTGCTGAGAGAGTCCGGTGTTACCCGCCGTTTGGCTGAAACCGCTCGCGGACCGATGATTGACATGGTTACCATCATTTTAGGCCTTACAGTTGGAGCGTCCACACAAGCCGATGTTTTCTTGAAATGGGATTCTTTTAAAATATTCTTGATTGGGGCGCTTGCTTTCGCGATTGCCACTTTCACAGGTGTAACATTTGTGAAGTTTTTCAATCTATTTTTGAAGCAAGAGAACAAAATCAATCCTTTGATCGGTAATGCAGGCGTTTCGGCAGTTCCCATGTCTGCCCGTATTTCTCAGAAAATCGGTTTGGAATACGATCCGGCCAATTATCTGCTGATGCACGCGATGGGTCCGAATGTTGCAGGTGTTATCGGTTCGGCAGTTGCCGCGGGCGCTTTGTTAGGATTCTTTGCTTGAAATATTTTTTAGTTGCCGGCGAAGCTTCAGGTGATTTGCATGCATCGAATTTGATGAAATCCCTGAAAAAAATTGACCGGGAAGCTGATTTTCGCTTCTTCGGAGGTGATTTAATGCAATCGGCCGGCGGCAAGATGCTCAAGCATTATAAAGATATGGCATATATGGGATTTATACCCGTATTGCTTCATTTGCATACAATCTTCAGTAACCTGGATTTATGTAAACGTGAGATTGAGGCTTATTCTCCCGATAGAGTAATATTGGTTGATTATCCGGGTTTTAATCTCAAGATCGCCCGATTTGTAAAAGAAAAACTGCAAATACCGGTCTGTTATTACATATCTCCTAAAATCTGGGCTTGGAAGGAAAACAGGATACACGTTATCCGGAAATACGTGGATACAATGCTTTGTATCTTTCCTTTTGAGTCTGATTTTTACCAAAAACACAATTATCAGGTGGAATATGTGGGAAATCCGACAGTTGATGCGATAGCCGAGCGTGCTTTTTCCACAGAATCTTTTGAAGAATTCACCGGCCGGAACCAATTGGCTAATAAACCTATAATCGCACTGTTAGCGGGCAGCCGAAAGCAGGAAATCAAGGATAATATTCCTTTCATGCTTTCTGCTGCTTCCGTTTTCAGGGACTACCAACTTGTAATTGCCGGCGCACCGGGAATTGACCCTGATTTTTACCGTCCATTTATGAATAAATACTCTGCGGAAATCGTTTTTGACGCTACCTATCGTTTGTTGCAACAAGCCAAAGCGGCTTTGGTTACTTCGGGAACCGCGACTTTGGAAACAGCGCTTTTCCGTGTTCCGCAAACGGTTTGCTATAAAACGCCGCTCAAACAGTTAGCCGGTTTTCTCTGGCGGCATTTCTTCAAAGTCCGCTACATTTCTTTGGTGAACCTGATTGCCGGTAAAATGGTAGTCAAAGAATTGTTCAATGAAAATTTTTCCATGAAAACCATTCGTGAAGAATTAAACAATTTATTGAATAACGAGCAATATATCAGTGTTTTACAATTCGGATACAAAGAAGTCATCGATAAATTGGGGAAACCCGGAGCTTCCGACCGGGCGGCGGAAATTATTTTCAAAAATTCCAAATACCGATGACCCTGACCCTGACATACTTGCATAAACAGCTCCCTTGTCATATAATTCTTGTTTAATATCACCGATAGCAGGATAACGAGCCAGTATTCCTTCTTCAAAATCATTGATCATGAGGGTTTTCCATTCCGAAAGAGGTAACCGGATAATTTCCGTTAACCGGGAAGATGGTTGCTTGGGCGTGATTCCGGCATAAGCCTCTTGGGTTGAAACATGGATATCCGGTTTCACTAAAACCAAATAGTATCCTCGCAAAGAAATTTCTACGGGAGTGAAAATATCCCCGATTCCTTCGGCAAATACAGGGCTATTGCGGATAAAAAACGGACAATCGGCGCCAAGCCGGCCGGCGTATTTTTCCAATTGTTCAACGGATAAGCCCAAACCGGCAAAATCATTGAGGAGTTTAAGCATGAAAGCTGCATCGGCCGAACCGCCTCCCAAACCGGCTCCGAAAGGGATTTGTTTGCGAAGATAAATAGCGATTTTCGGCAAATCAAAATCTTTTTCCAATAGCCGGAGCGCTTTCATTACTAAATTATCATCGGGATTTCCATCCACTAAAATTCCGGTTTGAGTAAAACTCGTTTCGTTAGTCTCCGATGGAATAATTTCCAAGGCGTCGCACAAAGGAACCGGATAAAAAACCGTTTCTATGTTATGATACCCATCAGGCCTCTTGGAAACAACCCGAAGTCCCAAATTTATTTTTGCATTCGGAAAACAAATCATATTTTCTTGAAATTTCAGGCAAAGTTACAATTAATTAATGAAATTTTGTACCTTTGCAAAAAATGATAATTCATGTCAATATGTTAGATTTTAACGCATCCGTACTGCTGATATATACCGGTGGAACTATCGGAATGACAGAAGATAGCACCGGCGCCTTACGGTCATTCGATTTTAACTATCTAAAAGAAAATGTTCCGGAAATTAACCGTCTGAATTTCAATATTGATTCCATTCATTTCGATACTCCTATTGATTCTTCGGATATGAATCCCGATAAATGGAAACTGTTGGTAAAGATCATCGAAGAAAATTACGAAAAACAGGATGGATTTGTCATTCTCCACGGTACCGATACAATGGCTTATTCAGCTTCCGCACTGAGCTTTATGTTGGAAAATCTGAATAAACCGGTTATTCTCACAGGTTCTCAGTTACCTATCGGGAAAATACGCACCGACGGAAAGGAAAATTTGATTACAGCGCTTGAAATTGCCGTGGATAAAAATGAAAAGGGTGAAGCGCTCGTACCTGAAGTCTGCATTTTCTTCCAAAATCTATTGATGCGCGGCAATCGCACCATCAAAATAAATGCCGATAATTTCAAGGCTTTTAATACTTTCAATTATCCGATATTGGCTGAAGCCGGCACCTATATCCGTTACCGGCACGAATTGATCCTCTCTCGCCCGTACAACCTTAAACCCAAATTTCATTACTTGCTTGATCCGAATGTGACCGTTATCCGGATTTTCCCGGGTATTTCGGCTGAAATACTTCGTGCAACAATTAATATTCCCCATTTGAAAGGTATTATTCTGGAAACTTATGGCGCCGGAAACGCGCCGACCGAAAAGTGGTTTCTGGATATTATCAAAGAAGGCATTGATAAAGGGATTATTATCGTGAATGTGACGCAATGCGCTTCGGGTTCGGTCGAAATGAATCGCTATCAGGCCGGGAAAACGTTAAAAAATCTGGGCGTATTGTCGGGAAATGATATTACGACGGAAGCGGCCGTCGCAAAACTCATGTTTTTGTTTGGGCATGGTTTAAACCGGGAAGAAGTGAAATACAATATGCAGTTGTCGCTGGCGGGGGAAATAACGGTTTAGCAGATTACTTATTGATAATCTTTCATTTCATAAAAATAAACATTTTCGCCTTTTTCCCCGCCAAATGCGTTGTAGGTTGCTTCAATGCGGAAAATGCAGTATTTTTCGGGACGTTTTTTCGGGCGTTCAAATTGCAGAAAAAATCCTCTTCCGGGCTGGTCATTGCCATGATATTCCGGAATGGGTTGTACGGAATTGATTTTTAACGGTTCGTCGCCGGCATATATTTTAAATGTTATGTTCTCCGGCTCATGTCCCTGTACAATTATTCCAAATACAAGATAATAATCGATCCCGATTCCAAAGAAAACGACCCCTGTATCGTGGAGGTTGGTGTTCGTCGCAAAAAACGAGAGCATGTCAAATTTTTTTCTGGTCAACTTCAACTCTTCCTCATCAACAAAGACAAGGCGGTTCTTGATATCCAGCGACAGATTCCCGAAGTGAAGAATTTCCTTTCTGTTATTTATCAAATAATGGCTAACGCCCCTGAAACTTTATGAGGAACATACGGTTCTTCCAGACAGGCGATCTCGTCACCGGTCAATCTGAAATCAATGGAAGCGCAGGCATCTTCAATGTGTTGCAGTTTTGTTGCGCCAACAATAGGCACGGTGCAAATTTCCTTTTGTATGAGCCACGCCAAAGCAACGGCGATACGCGAAACCTCATGTTTCCCTGCAATTTCGGCAACTTTTTCGATAATCGGCGCATCCTGCGCCGTTGTTGCGTCGTACTTTCTCTTGTTGATTTGATCAAGGTTGGAACGTTCCGTTTGCGCGTTTATATTGCGTACCAAACGCCCTCCCGCAAGCGGGCTATACGGTGTGAGAGCGACTTCCTGCTCTTTACAAAGCGGTATCATCTCGCGCTCTTCCTCACGGTAGATTAGGTTGAGGTGGTTCTGCATCGAAACAAATTTAGTCAGACCCAAAGTTTCCGCTGTCATTTGCGCTTTCAAAAACTGCCAGGCGTACATAGCAGAAGCGCCTATGTAACGCACCTTACCGCTCGTGACAAGCTCGTGAAGCGCAGACAGGGTTTCCTCTATCGGCGTACCGTAATCCCAACGATGAATAATATACAGGTCGATATAATCTGTTTGCAGGCGGTTGAGACTTTTGTCTATTTCGCTCAAAATTGTTTTCCGTGAGAGTCCGTTTTTGTTTTGACTGCCCGCATATTCGTTGAAAAAAACCTTTGTTGCAAGAACGACATCATGACGGTTCACAAATTTCTTTATGCCGCGTCCAAGAAATTCCTCGCTTTTCCCTGCTGAATAGGTGTTTGCCGTGTCAAAAAAGTTTATCCCAAGGTCAATGGCGCGTTTCAAGATTTCATGGCTTTTGCGCTCGTCTATCGCCCATTTGCGAAGCCCCGAAGGGTCTTCATCGCCAAAACCCATACACCCGAGGCAAAGTTGCGATACTTTAAGTTCTGTGTTTCCAAGTTTAATGTAGTTCATGATTGTTTGTTTTACTTATAGTTCTTAATATCTTCCGCCGACTGTTTGATGTCTGTCCACAGGAAACTGTCAAGCCGTTCCGACCGTTTTCTATCCCCACGTTACAAAAATACAATTTTTTTTATAACAATCATTTTTTATATCTTTGTATTTTAATTTTAAACATCCAAATTCGTATTTTTGATGAAAGCTATTGTAAAATTTTTCAGTACGGCTTTATTCTTGCTGTTGTTCATCTCTGTACAAGCGCAAGAAAAACCGAAGGTCTATGTCGTGTCGAACGCGCATTTTGATTCGCAATGGAATTGGGACGTCCAGACTTCCATCCGGGATTATGTTTCAAAAACACTTCATCAGAATCTGTTTTTGTTGGAACGTTATCCCAATTATATTTTCAATTTTGAAGGTGGAATCAAGTACTACTGGATGAAAGAATATTATCCCGATCAATATGAAAAAGCGAAAGAATATATCCGGCAGGGCAGGTGGCATGTTACCGGAAGTTCGTGGGACGCATCGGATGTCAACATTCCGTCGCCCGAATCTTTGACCCGGAATATTCTTTACGGACAATTGTATTATCAGGATGAATTCGGTGTAAGAGGTACCGATATTTTCCTCCCCGATTGCTTTGGTTTCGGATATACACTACCCACGATAATGGCTCATTCCGGCTTGATTGGATTTTCTACGCAAAAACTTCAATGGCGAAGCAAACCTTTCTTTGAGAATAACAGCAAAATACCGTTTGAAATCGGGTTATGGCAAGGCGTGGATGGTTCTAAAGTGATGTTGGTGGCAGATGCGCACAATTATACCACTCGCTGGCAGGCGCACGACTTGAGTCGCGACACGACCTTGATCAAATTGGCACAAAACAGCCCCTTGAAAACGATTTATCATTATTACGGTACAGGGGATACCGGCGGAGCGCCCACCGTCGAATCGGTGCTTTCGGTGGAACAGTCCTTGAAAGGCGACGGACCTGTTCAAATCATCTCTGCAACCAGCGACCAACTGTATAAAGATTACCTGCCTTACGACAAACATCCCGAATTGCCGCTCTATACCGGCGAATTGCTGATGGACGTACACGGAACGGGTTGTTACACCTCCGAAGCCGCCATGAAATTGTATAACCGGAAAAACGAAGTATTGGGCGATGCCGCCGAACGAAGCGCTGTTGTTGCCGATTGGTTGGGCGGACAGATTTATCCGAAAGAAACCATCAACGAAGCGTGGAAACGATTCCTCTGGCATCAATTTCACGACGATTTGACCGGTACCAGTATTCCCCGTGCGTATGAATTTTCATGGAACGACGAATTATTAACACAAAAGCAGTTTGCACAAGTACTTACAACTTCGGTTGGAAGCGTTTCCCGTGCATTGGATACACAAGTAAAAGGAACGCCTTTGGTCATACAAAATGCAGTTTCCCAACCGGTAAAAGGAATTACAGAAGTGACCATTGACGGAGTACCGACCAAGCAAGTTTTTTCAGTATATGATGAAAAAGGGAAACTAATACCCTCCCAGATGCTTTCGTATGATAATAATAAAATCAAATTCTTAGTTGCGGCCAACGTCCTTCCGGTATCCTATACCGTATATGATGTTCGTCCCGGCGCCTCTCCCAAAGCTTCGGCTTTGAAAGTGAACAAGAACACGATAGAAAACAGCATCTACAAGGTAACTTTAAATGCCAACGGTGATATCAATTCGATTCTCGACAAGCGTTATAACAAAGAATTAGTGAAAGCGGGAAAGAGTATCCGCCTGGCTTTATTCACCGAAAACGAATCTTTCTCTTGGCCGGCATGGGAAATTATCAAGAAAACAACCGATGCAGAACCTATTGATATTACAGATGGCGTAAAGATTTCAATCGCCGAAGAAGGTCCGGTTCGCGCTGCTATTTGTGTGGAACGTAAATATGGAGAATCGACATTCAAACAATATATCCGTTTAACCGAAGGCGGACAGGATGACCGCATTGATTTGGTTTCCGAGGTGGATTGGCAGACCACCAATGCTTTACTGAAAGCTGAGTTTCCGCTTAGCATCGACAACGAAAAAGCGACGTTCGATTTGGGTATCGGCAATGTGAAACGGGGTAATAATACGATTACGGCTTATGAAGTGCCGGCGCACTATTGGGCGGATCTTACCGCTACCGATAATTCGTATGGCGTATCAGTCCTCAACGATAGTAAATACGGATGGGATAAACCGAATAATCACACCTTACGACTCACGCTCCTGCACACACCCAAAACGCAGAGAGGATATTCGTATCAGGATAAACAAGATTTCGGATACCATACGTTTACCTATTCCATCGTGGGGCATAAAGATGGATATGCCGAAGCAAAAACCGTATCGAAAGCGGAAATGCTGAACCAACCGCTGAAAGCATTTACCGTTAAAAAACACAAAGGTGATTTAGGCCGGAGTTTTTCATTTTTGCAAACCAGCAGCGACCAACTGATTGTTAAAGCATTAAAGAAAGCGGAAAAATCGGATGGTTATATTGTACGCCTGTATGAAACGACCGGAAAAGACGCCCGCAACATTGAAGTATCGTTTGCCGGAGAAATCCGGGAAGCCAATGAATTGAACGGCGTGGAAGATGTAATCGGAAAAGCGGCTATTCAGGGAAATAAATTGACGGTAAGCGCATCACCGTTTGCTATCAAAACATATTATGTGAAATTGAAATCCGGCGCTAAATTGACGCCTCCTCAATCCATCCCTGTTGATTTGAAGTATAATATCAAAACTGCGTCCTATAATGCGTTTCGTTCGGAGGCCAATGTCGATGGCAAGGGATATTCTTACGCTGCCGAATTATTGCCGTCAACGCTCACGGCCGCCAATATCAAATTTCAGTTAGGAGAACCGGCATTGGAAAATGGGGTCAGATGTGAAGGCGATACCTTAATTTTGCCTCAAAACGGACAGTACAATAAATTGTATTTACTGGCCGCCTCTCTTTACGGCGATAACGTAGCGACATTCTATGTGGACGGGAAACCGCATGAACTCCTGATTCCGGATTACTCCGGATTTATCGGGCAATGGAGACATACCGGCCATACCGAAGGGTTCCTCAAACCGGCGGAAGTAGCCTACGTGGGTACACACAGGCATAACTCCAACGGCAATCTGGACGCGCCTTACGAATTTACCTACATGTTTAAATACGGCATTGATATTCCTAAGAATGCTCAAAAATTAGTACTTACGGATGATTCAAAGATATTGTTATTTGCGGCCAGTTTGGCTGTCAATGAGAATGATGATATTACTCCTGCTACGGAATTGATTGCAACCGCTCTGAAACCGGATGACTTGAAAATGAATGTAGTTGCAAGAAAAAGCCTGTTGAAGGGAAAGCCAATCATCGGGAAGTCAACTCCGAACGACGCAAACAATGCTAATGCCAATAATTTCAGGCGATTCGGAAGACCTGAATTTGCAGTTGACGGAAATTTCGGCACGCAATGGTTTGATATGGGCCAAAACGGTAATACGCCATTCATTGAAGTGGACATGGAAAAGGAAAACACCATTAAAGGCTGGTTTGTATTCCATGGCGGAAGAATGGGGACTAATAGCTTTGCTGCGAAGGACTATAAGTTAGAAATAAAAAAGAACCTGAATGATCAGTGGCAAACAGTGGACACGGTAACCGATAACAAAGAGTCTGAAACCAATCGTCTTCTTTCTACTCCCGTCACCGCGCGCTACGTTCGCCTGACCGTTCTGAAAGGCGCTCAGGAAGGGCAAACAGCGGCTCGAATCAGTGAATTTGAAGTTTATTAAGAATCCAATTTGCAAATTCCATTATTTATCCCTACTTTTGTCCTACAAACCATTCAGGCATCCTATAACTGACAGCAAAACGGTGTTGATTGGTAGCGGATAATAACACAACCTGTGGTTATTATGTAAATATAAAAAGTAAACAAATGAAAAACGCAATTATCTTATTCGTTCTTTGCGCTTGTATGCTGCAAGCCCAATCACAAACCTCTGTGGATTACGTCAGTACTTTGGTCGGCACGCAATCGAAACACTCGTTATCGACAGGTAATACTTATCCCGCAATCGCCATGCCCTGGGGCATGAATTTCTGGACGCCCCAAACCGGCAAAATGGGCGACGGATGGGCTTATACTTACGACGCCGACAAAATCCGCGGCTTCAAACAGACTCACCAACCCAGTCCGTGGATTAACGATTACGGACAATTCTCCATCATGCCCGTTACCGGAAAACCGGTATTCAATGAAGATGAACGCGCCAGTTGGTTTTCGCACAAGGCGGAAATCGCCAAACCCTATTATTACAGGGTTTATTTGGCGGATCACGACGTAGTTACCGAAATCGCACCGACCGAGCGGGCAGCCATGTTCCGTTTCACTTTTCCGGAAAATAAACATTCATTCGTGGTAATTGATGCGTTTGATAAAGGTTCGCAAGTGAAAATCATTCCCAATGAAAATAAAATCATCGGTTATACGACGAAAAACAGCGGCGGTGTTCCCGAAAATTTCAAGAACTATTTTGTCATAATCTTTGACAAACCGTTTACCTACAAAGCGACTTTTGCCAATAAGCAGTTATCGGAAAACACCTTGACCTCAAAAGACAATCACACAGGAGCTGTTATCGGATTTTCCACCCGCAAAGGTGAAATCGTACACGCCCGCATAGCATCTTCCTTTATCAGTCCCGAACAAGCGGAATTGAATTTGCGAGAGTTGGGAAACCGGAGTTTCGACGCTATCGAAGCAGCCGGCAAAGACCGTTGGAATGAGGTATTGGGTAAAATCCAGGTAAAAGACAATGACATCGACCATCTTCGGACATTCTATTCCTGTCTGTACCGTTCCGTACTTTTCCCGCGAAGTTTTTACGAATATGACGCCAAGGGACAAGTGGTGCATTACAGTCCTTACAACGGACAGGTATTGCCCGGTTACATGTTCACCGATACCGGATTCTGGGATACTTTCCGTTGCCTGTTCCCGTTCCTGAACCTGATGTATCCTTCGATGAGCGTCAAGATGCAGGAAGGATTAGTCAATGCCTATAAAGAAAGCGGTTTTCTGCCGGAATGGGCCAGCCCCGGACATCGCGATTGCATGGTCGGCAACAACTCCGCTTCAATCGTCGCCGACGCTTACCTGAAAGGCTTGCGCGGATACGACATCGAAACACTCTATCAAGCGGTATTGCACGGAACGGAAAATGTCCACCCGAAAATTTCCTCTACCGGACGGTTGGGACATGAATATTACAATCGGTTGGGATATGTTCCTTACAATGTGGGCATCAGGGAAAGCGCCGCCCGCACGTTGGAATATGCTTATGACGACTGGTCGATTTATCAATTGGCAAAAGCATTGAACCGTCCGCAAGCAGAAATTGACCGTTTCGCCCAACGCGCGATGAATTACAAAAAACTCTTTGATTCCGAAACCAAACTCATGCGGGGACGGAACGAAGACGGCAATTTCCAATCGCCGTTCAACCCTTTGAAATGGGGCGACGCCTTTACCGAAGGCAACAGTTGGCATTATACCTGGTCGGTTTTCCATGATCCGCAGGGATTGATCAATTTGATGGGCGGGAAAACCAAGTTCAATCAGATGATGGATTCCGTTTTCAATGTGCCGCCCCTGTTTGACGCAAGTTATTACGGAAGCGTAATCCACGAAATCCGTGAAATGCAAATCATGAACATGGGCAATTACGCGCATGGCAACCAGCCGATACAACATACGATTTACCTGTATAATTATTCCGGCGAACCGTGGAAAGCGCAATACTGGCTACGCGAAGTAATGGACAAACTTTACACCGCCGCGCCCGACGGTTATTGCGGGGATGAAGACAACGGGCAAACCTCGGCCTGGTATGTCTTTTCCGCACTCGGATTCTATCCCGTCTGTCCCGGTTCCAACGAATATGTTATCGGTTCTCCCTTATTCAAAAAAGTCGTATTGCATTTGGAAAACGGGAAGCAAGTCACTATTACAAGTGAAAATAATAACCGTGAAAACCGGTACATCGCCTCCCTGTTTGTCAATGAAAAAGCGTATTCCAAGAATTACCTGAAACACGCTGATTTATTGTCCGGTTTGAATATCCGGTTTACCATGTCTCCTGTGCCGGATGAAAAACGGGGAACAAGCGAAAATGATTTTCCGTATTCATTCGGCAAAGCGACAAAATGAGGATCGACTAAAAGCAGAATCGGAAATTGTTGATACATTTGTTTTTATAATTAATGGCAAAGCTGCTGAAATGCAGCGGTCATATTCATTTGCATTAGAACCGGTTGCATCATCTTGTAAGTCTTTGTATGCACATATATCATTGTGTACAAACATTTTTTTGTACTCTTCTTTCTTACTTTTGTCGGATGCTATTTCCTTTTTTTCCTGCCTTGAAGTAGCACGATACCCCATCAACAGTTTTTCGATATTCCAACGATTATGCTCGACTTCCGCCATCAAATCAATTTGTTCATCATCCAATACAGTATCCGTTTGAATAGCGAAAGACCTTTTTTTGATTTCAATCGTATTGGCATTATAACGGTTAGACCATTTATGAGCAGTGATCAAACGATCCCACAAAGTTGAGATTTCAGAAACAGGAATATTGTCCGGAATCTTTTTATTATGGTAATAATAATCATATACGTAATTGACCTGCATCGGCAATAAATCATCCGCGTATTTCAAATTGTAACAATTATCCGGCATGCCGAAAGGTTTGACATTCTTGTGTTTTTGAAAAATTCCTTGTTGGTGAGCAAGCAGATTTACTGTAGAATATGAAGTTTCCTGTTGAATAAGTATATGTGCATTGCTTTGATACACTTCGTCAGGTAAATACAATCCGGCGGCGATGGCTGCCGGCGGGTAGGAAAAACAGACGGCAATTGTTAAATAACAGTCTTTTTGTGCGCTTAATTCTTTCAGATATTGCTGAATAGCCGGATTCTCCACACGCGCTTTGACAAACTCAAATTCAATGTCGGTAAATTTCCTTTTGGTCACAGGATTTGCAAAATTATTGTTTTTGTTATCTATATCGCGATAGATATAATCGATTTCTTCAAATAGATGCCTGTATCTGCCCAACAAGAAATTCATTTCCCGGTCGGCATCATCCGAAATGAACGTGATACGGGTTTTGATGCACTTCGTTACAAAATTGGGAAAATGACAGATATGAGCGGCTTGAATACCCATCGCCACTCCCATACTCGACATACCTAAAACCACCAAATGAACGTGTTTGTTCGAGTCGGCTGTTATCGGAGCATGGTCTAAAGGAGCATATTCGCCCGGCGCATCCACCCACACTTTTTGCGCCCATGTTTCGTAATAATTAAACGGGACAAAATCAATTTTTCCTTTCAGATCAATATCTTGTTGTTGAAAAACGGCAAATGTCGATTGATATTCAAACAACACATGGCAACTGATTCTTTGCTTCTGCTCAGGAAGAATTTCAGCTATTTTTTTCAAACATTCGATGTTTATCGAATCGTTGTCGTATTCTTCGTTTTCGCCAAGGATAAAAATTTCCGCACATTGGTCGATGCGTAATTTCTGCAAATCGTCAATAGATGTTCGGTTTCCGCTAATCAATGTCACTTTTTTTTCGATGTCGGGACTCAAATTTGAAAATAATTCATGCCGGACTTGTGGTATCGGTTGAACAGTTTGCAAAACAATTTCATTCCCTTTTTCGGATAATTGTTTGACCAAACCGATGCTCATCTTGTCGAAACCAATGATAACAATATGATTTTCAAACGAATAATACACCTTTCCATTTTGGATTTTTTCCACTCTTCGAGCTAAAATATTATTGAAAACAGAAATAAGCAGACCGCTCATGAAAATCATACCGAAAAGTCCGATAATCAACGCCCATATTTTATCCGCATCGTCCGGTTGACTGTTGTATGAAGTTCCCGGATTGATAAAATGCAGGATTGAATCCCTGAAATCCAAACTTTCCGCACCGGAAATAACACAGCGGGCAAGCAGCAATAATCCGAATACAACCACTACGGCTACGCTTAACCAAGCTAATTGGCTACCTATGGATTGCGATAAGGCACGATCGATGTTCTTTTGGAGCTTATTTTTCATTGTTTCACTATTTCGTTTGTTTTATTTTTATAATTGACTCTGCAACAGCATTGTCTTTTTGTAAAATACCACTGATTATTTTGTTTTTTTCGTGGGATGACAATAACAATTCAATAATAACTTCGGTTGCATAATAGTCCGCTTTGTCAAAAGCTTCCATTATGGACAAATCTTTAAACAGATTTCTTACGTTTTCATTGGATACTACAATGATGTTTGATGTGATTTTTTGTAATTCTTCCCTCGCATAAAGCGCCTTTTCTTCTTTACGTCTGCTTTCAAATTCAAACGGCAGAATACCAATAGCAACGAATTTTTTCCCTTTTTTCTCTAACAATTCTGCCATTTTTATCAATAATCTGCTACCTATTGATCCGGCCAGTGCTCCTAACAGGATATAAAATGAATCATCATCTGTCAAATTATCGAACAATTCAATTTCCTCTTCAAAAACCTTTTCTACAGTTTCTTTACGGAGTGGCCCAATACACGATGAAAGATTTTCAATAAAATATTTATTCTCTAAAGAAGATCGCTCAACAGCAAATTTGTCTCCATTGAAATAAAAAATGCGGTCATTATTTATTATATCTCTTCGTTGCAAATAATTAGCAATATTTCCGCCTGCACCTCCAAAGGTGAATATTTTATAATTTGTTGTCATTAGCAATCGAATTTATTGTTTTAATCGTTACTCCATATTTCCGGGCAAGCCGGATGGTTTCATACGTTCCGGCGCCATCGGGCATTTCTTTCCCAACACCGTCCCAGATTGCCAGCAGGATGTCGCAATGCTTGGCAACATAAATTCCTGCCTGGCGGTAATAAAAGCCTCTTTCGCACGGTTCCGGCTTCGGCTCTTCCGGGGCAACAACAAAGACTTGGTCGGCTTTTGTTAGCAAGCAGTCGAACTCTGTTGCTGCTTCTGCTGAAAAATCTTTGCGGTATTCTTGGACTTCCATTGGCAGGGGGACGATTAAGCGGAAGCCCATTTCTAATGCTGCTTTGGCACAGAGGGTATCGGCGCCTGCTGCTAAGGAGGATAAAACGGTAATCTCGGCGGTTGGGTGTTGTTGTTTTATTTTTTCGTAAAATGACTTTAGCTCCTGTTGGATGGACGGGAGGGATTTGGGCGGGAGGTTGCGATGGCCGGTGATGCCGATGGTAAAAAAATTTTCGTTCATGCTATTTATAAATCGGAAATTGTTGATACATTTTCAGTAACATGATGGTTTCTTGCTGCAACTTGTTGCGTACAAAGGATTTTATATCATTATCAACTAAATCGCCTATACCATTGAGCAAACTTTGTTTGAGAGGCTGTTCCAACAGATTGATACAATCCTGCAAATAATCGGCAAAGGGTTTTTGCGCAAGTATTTCCACAATTTGCTTGTTTATCGGCGTTCCTTGTTTCATAAAATACCAGCAGTCGAAAATATCGCGGTTCACAAGTTCGCCTCTGCCAAGCAATGCAATCAATTTGTGTGCAAACATATCACTGATATTCATTGTTCTAACGCCAACGCCGAGAAAATTTTTGATTTCGTATTCATCATAATCATCCTGACGGTGTGAAATATCAATTTTCAGATTTCGCTCACCGTTGCCGTAATCAAGCGATAACAAATCGCCGAAAAATTTTTGCGCCTCATCGTGTATTTTACCGTATTTCAAAATGATATTCCGTACTTTTTGATACGCTTTTTCAGCAAAATGTTTATCAAGCAAATTGAAATCCAAATCCACCGAGAAACGTGGCAAATTGTAAAACAACATCGCTGCCGTTCCTCCCTTAAATCCCAAAACAACAGACAATTCGCGGTCTGAATAAATATCTTTCAGAATTTGTACCAAATGCAATCTATGTTGGAGGATATTTAGCATTGTTTATTATTTTTGTTACTGATTTATTAAACGATTGAGAATTATAAACAGGCAATAAGTTATTTATTTTTTCCATTTTCAACGAATTAAGACTGTCAAAATACGAATTTTTATTCAAATAGATTTGGTCTAAAAATGCACGTTCCGGCGTGGCAATATTGATATTGTTTTGGTTAAGTAAAATACCTGCGGGATTAACAAGAATTTCGCGCTTAATTTGTCTATATCTGATTATCTGATTATCAATTTCTAATTCGCGATTTTGATAAGTGATGTTCGTAATGGCACTGTCAAACTGGAAATTGATGCTGTTGCGCTGAAAAACATAGTCGAGCGAAATATAAGTCGGCGTGTAGAGAATACACGCCAATTCTTCAAGTTTATATCCTTGTTTGGCGTAAATTCCGCGTCTTGGATTCAACAATTTACCCTGTTTTACAAAATAATTCAGTTTTTGATACAACAAATTATCCACATAGCCCAAAAGCAATGTTATATCATTGATTCTAAATACAGTACGACTGTCTTTATAAATCTCGAAAATAATATCTTTTTTTATTCCACAAGCCATTAATAGATATTTTTACTATTATCAGTTCTCAAAAGTAATATATTTTTTTGAACAAACAAAACTGTTTTTTAAGTTTTTATCTGTTTTACATTCACTCCATATTCCCAAGCCAATTTGATGGTTTCATACGTTCCGGCGCCATCGGGCGTTTCTTTCCCAACACCGTCCCAGATTGCCAGCAGGATGTCGCAATGCTTGGCAACATAAATTCCTGCCTGGCGGTAATAAAAGCCTCTTTCGCACGGTTCCGGCTTCGGCTCTTCCGGGGCAACAACAAAGACTTGGTCGGCTTTTGTTAGCAAGCAGTCGAACTCTGTTGCTGCTTCTGCTGAAAAATCTTTGCGATATTCTTGGACTTCCATTGGCAGGGGGACGATTAAGCGGAAGCCCATTTCTAATGCTGCTTTGGCACAGAGGGTATCGGCGCCTGCTGCTAAGGAGGATAAAACGGAAATCTCGGCAGTTGGATGTTGTTGTTTTATTTTTTCGTAAAATGACTTTAGCTCCTGTTGGATGGACGGGAGGGATTTGGGCGGGAGGTTGCGATGGCCGGTGATGCCGATGGTAAGGGAATTTTTGCTCATAATTTATTGATTTACAATTTCTCCAACCACAACGAGAAAAGCCGGTCATAGACAAAATAGCCCGCATCTTCATCTTTGAGAATCAGGGTTTTATCCAAAAGTGATTTTAATGCTAATTTTACGCTGCTTGTGGCTGTGAGGTCGTATTTTCGCATAAAACCAGCCTCAAACGGCGCTGAAACTTTTCGCTCTTTGGCAATGGCTCGCAACAAGCGCAACTGCCCTTTGGTAATCATTTCGCAGTAAGTTTTGAAAGTGGCATTTTCTTCTTCCAAAATTTCATTCAGAATCAACTCTACATCATTCTCGGAATATTCCGGTTTGTTTAACTCAAACAGTCTAAGTATGTGCTAAAAATTAATTTATAAAAAAGTTGTATCTTTGTGCCCTATGGGACGAGTCAATACACCACAATTAACGCCAGAGCAACGCCAAGCGTTGGACTCAGGCTTCAAGACAGGAAAAAG